>JAFQWW010000052.1 GCA_017407285.1 Clostridia bacterium | reverse complement strand
TTTAACAGCAAATACTTTGCTTGATTTATAAAGTCCAGTGCCGTAACCTAAATCAACGAGTTTTTCGCCCAAGCAACAACGAGTTGCAAGCTGTACCATGGGAATATCGGTAACTTTACTGATATAAGGCACGGTACGAGAAGATCTGGGGTTAACCTCTATGATATAGAGTTCGTTGTCTTTCAAGATATATTGGATATTGATAAGACCAACGGTACGAGTCTCTAGAGCAAGTTTTTCCGTCATCTTAACGATTTTGTCCACTATCTCATCACTAAACGACATCGCAGGATATACGCTAATACTATCACCGCTATGTACACCAGTACGCTCTATGTGTTCCATAATACCCGGAATCAACACGTTCTCTCCGTCACAAATAGCGTCAACCTCAAGTTCTTTACCAGATATGTATTTATCAATCAAAACGGGGTGTTCTTGTTTTGCAGTTTTCAAGATGATATCCATGTAGTTAACGATATCGTCTTTGGTGTACGCTATCTCCATACCTTGACCACCTAAAACGTAGGAAGGTCTAACGAGTACGGGGAATCCAAGATCGTCCACTGCCTCTAACGCTTCTTCTTTTGTAAATACCGTAGTTCCGCGAGGTCTCTCCATTCCAAGTCGCTCTAACAACGCGTCGAACTCTTCACGGTCTTCTGCATCGTTTATAGCTTCTACAGTCGTACCCAAGATATGATAACCCATATCGTCTACTGATTTAGCAAGTTTTATAGCCGTTTGACCACCGAACTGAACTATAACACCCTCGGACTTTTCAAGTTCTAATACGTTCCAAACGTCCTCACTAGTCAAAGGTTCGAAATAGAGTTTGTCAGATATATCGAAGTCGGTAGAAACCGTTTCGGGGTTATTGTTGACGATAATTGCTTTATAACCCAATTTTTTCAACGCCCAAATGGATTGAACGGAACAGTAGTCAAACTCAACGCCTTGACCGATACGAATAGGACCGCTACCCAATACGACTATAGTTTTGTCTTTGTGATCGGGGTTGGACTCGTTTTCAATCTCGTAAGAAGAATAATAATACGGGCTAACTGCTTCAAACTCTGCGCCACAAGTATCAACCATTTTATAGGTGGGCATAATTCCCATTTCTTTACGTTTTTGACGAATCTCAAGTTCACCTACACCACACCAAGAAGCAAGCGCTCTATCCGAAAAACCGTAATATTTCAACACCTTTAGTTTTTCTTTGGTCAAATACTCAATACCGTTTGATTTTACAGCTTCTTCTTCGTCAACGATATGTTTGATTTTGGTCAAGAACCAAGGATCAATTTTGGTGATCTCGTTGATGAGTTCTACGGAAAGATTTTTTCTAATAGCCGCACATACGCAGAACAGTCTATTATCCGTTTTCTTTGCAAGTTCGGAGATAAGATCTTCTCTAGACATATAAGCAAAGTTAGGATGTTCCGTGCTATAGAAATTGAGTTCCAACGAGCGAATTGCTTTCAAGAGCGCGGACTCAAAGTTAGCACCGATACTCATGACCTCACCCGTTGCTTTCATCTTAGTACCCAAGGTCTTGTCTGCACCAGTAAATTTATCAAAAGGCCAACGAGGGAATTTACATACGACGTAGTCTATAGTGGGCTCGAAACATGCATAAGTCGTACCAGTTACGCCGTTTAGTATCTCGTCCAATCTATAACCGATAGCAACGAGGGCAGCAACCTTTGCAATAGGATAACCAGTTGCCTTACTTGCAAGAGCAGATGAACGAGAAACTCGGGGGTTAACCTCAATTACTGCGTAATTCATACTCTTGGTGTCAAGCGCAAACTGTACGTTACATCCACCACAGATTTTCAATTCGTTGATTATGTTCAACGCTGCCGATCTCAACATTTGATATTCTTTATCTCTAAGTGTTTGAGCGGGCGCTAAAACTATACTATCACCAGTGTGAATACCAACGGGATCGAGGTTTTCCATACTACAAATGGTAATAACGTTACCAAAAGAGTCACGCATTACCTCAAACTCAATTTCTTTCCAACCTGCAACCGATTTTTCAATCAAACATTGAGTTACACGACTTGCGCGAAGACCGGACTCGCAAATTTTTGCAAGTTCTTCCTCGTTGTCTGCCATACCGCCACCCGTTCCACCTAAGGTGTAAGCGGGACGAACGATAAGAGGAAATCCTGCAGAACGAGCAAATTCTAATGCTTCGTCTACGGTGTGAACGATAGCAGAGTCTATACAAGGCTCTCCTATTCTCTCCATCGTTTCTTTGAAAAGTTCACGATCCTCGGACTTTTTAATAGACTCAACCGTAGTACCTAAAAGTCTAACGCCTACCTCATCTAAAAATCCGCTTTCTGCAAGCTCACACGCAAGATTCAAGCCCGTCTGACCGCCCAATGTCGGAAGAATACTGTCGGGTTTTTCCTTTCTGATGATATTTTTTAACACTTCAACGGTCAAAGGCTCAAGATAAACCTTGTTTGCCATTTGTTTATCCGTCATTATGGTAGCAGGGTTAGAGTTAACGAGAACGGTTTCTATGTTTTGTTCTTTTAACGCTTTACAAGCCTGCGTTCCTGCATAGTCAAACTCTGCTGCTTGACCAATTGCTATAGGGCCACTACCTATAATAAGTACCTTTTTCAAACTCATATCTCTTGGCATATCAGTCACCTCACTTGTTATAATTTTCTACCATATTCTTAAAGAGTTCGAAAAGGTAGTTTTTGTCGTTAGGTCCGGGCATAGATTCGGGATGGAACTGCAACGATACCGTCATTCCGTCGTTGTATTCTATACCTTCTACGGATCCGTCGTTTAGGTTGACATGGGAAACCTTACCAAAAGACTTAACACTCTCTGCATCTACTGCATAACCGTGGTTTTGACTCGTTATAACTACTTGACCTGTAGTTACGTCTTTTACGGGGTGGTTAGATCCACGATGTCCGTATTTTAATTTATAAATTTTGCCTCCGTTAGCAAGTGCTAAAAGTTGATGTCCTAAGCAAATGCCGTATATAGGTTTCTTACCGATTAATTTTTTAACTTGCTCGATAATTTCAGGATTTTCTTGAGGATCGCCAGGTCCGTTACTCAAAAGGATACCGTCGGGATTGTCCTCTAAAATTTTCTCTGCAGGCGTAAACGCAGGATAAACTCTAAGATTAAATCCTTGTGCAGCCATACAAGTCAAAATATATCTTTTTACACCGTAATCAATTACTGCAATCGTCTTGCCTTCACCCTTAATTTCGTAGATTTCCTTAGTAGTAACTGAAGCAACAGTGTTCTCGATTTTGAAGTTTTTTAGAGCAGTTAGTTGTTCTTCAGTGGGCTTTTCTTGGGTAATTATACCAGGCATAGCACCACATTCTCTTATTTTTCTAGTCAACGCTCTCGTGTCAATGGAATGAATAGCAACAATTTTATTTTGTTTCAAATAGTCTTGAAGAGTGTCTTTCATTCTCCAGTTTGAAGGTGCTTCACAGTAGTCGCGAACTATAAATCCCTTTACCTTTGCAGAATCGGATTCGGAATCTTCGGGCGTTACACCGTAGTTACCGATAAGGGGATAAGTCATGTTTACGATTTGACCTACGTACGAAGGATCGGTAAGTAGTTCTTGATATCCCGTCATTCCGGTATTGAATACGACTTCACCCATGCTATCGGATTCGTAACCGAAACTAACACCTTCGTATTGAGTTCCGTCAATTAAAGTTAAGTATGCCATATTAGCCTCCTATTTTATCTACACCGCACGTTTTTAATGCGTTCAAAATATCTTCTTTCATGTCGATTGCGGCTTGTCTTGCTGCTCCACCTATTCCCAAAGCAGAGTATTTTTCCTTTTTATACGCACAGATAATTCCGCGTGAAGAATTAACTATAGCGCCGAAGCCCTTTTTATCAAAACAAACTACCAAATCTTCAGCCTTTCCGCCTTGCGCTCCGTAACCCGGAACGAGGAAGAAGGTGTGAGGCATTTGTGCTCTCAATTTTTGCGCTTGTTCTTTATAAGTAGCACCAACGACTGCGCCAACGTCAGAGTATCCGTATTTACCAATACTATCACTGCCCCATTTCTCTACGAACTCACCCATTTGTTCGTATACGGTTTTACCGTTCTCAAGTTTCAAATCTTGCAATTCTCCACTGGAAGGATTGGAGGTTTTTACTAAAACGTATATTCCTTTCTTTTCGTTAACAAAAGGTTTAATACCATCCTCTCCAAGATAACCGTTTACAGTCAAAAAGTCTGCAGGAAAAGCGCTCAAGGTGTTTTCTCCTACCTCGGTTTGACCAAGATAAGCTTTTGCATAACAAGATGCGGTAGAGCCTATGTCGTTTCTCTTACAATCGGCTATTACGATAAGTCCTTTCTCTCTTGCGTATTCGCAAGTTTTTCTAAAGGCGATCATACCCCACTCACCGTACATTTCGTAGTAAGCAACTTGCACCTTAACGGCAGGTACTACGTCGTACAAACTGTCGATAAGTTCTTTATTAAACTCAAAGATTGCGCGACCTGCGTCCTCAAAGGTTTTTACACCCTTTTGAACCTCTTCGGGAAGATAAGATAAAGATGTGTCGATACCTGCAACCGAGGGGTTTTGCGTTTTAATAATCGCTTCAATAAGTTGATCAACCATAAATTTTATCCTCCTTGTATACGATCTTTCCGCCAAACACAGTTGCAAAAACTTGACCAGATACTTTCATGCCGTCAAACGGAGTATTTTTTCCTTTGGAATAAAACTTGGTTTTATCCACTACCCAATCTGCACCAAGATCTACTATTGCCAAATCAGCGCACTCTCCAACCTCAATCTTTCCACCGTCTACGTTTATTATCTTTGCAGGGTTTTCACTCATAAGTTTTACGAGTTTGCTCATCGTAAATCCGTTTTCTTTAACGAGTTTGGTGTAACTAAGCGCAAAAGAGGTCTCAAGTCCAGTGATACCGAATGCAGCGTAAGCATATTCCACTCTCTTGTCGTCTACGTGATGAGGAGCGTGGTCGGTAGCAATAGCGTCTATAGTCCCGTCGCGAAGACCTTCAATGATTGCAAGTCTATCTGATTCCGCTCTCAAAGGAGGATTTACCTTGGTGGAGGTGTCAAAATTAACGATTGCTTCGTCCGTCAAAGTAAAATAATGAGGACAGGTTTCCGCTGTAACTTTGACTCCCCTAGCCTTTGCTTGACGAATAGCGTCAACGCTTTCTTTTGTGGATACGTGACAAATATGAACCTCTTTATTGAAGTTTTCTGCAATAGCGATTTCTCGAACGACACCCGCAGTCTCGGACACGTTAGGAATACCTTTGAGTCCTACGAAGGTCGAATACTTTCCTTCGTTTACAACACCGTCGCCAGACAAAGATTTGTCCTCACAGTGTGCGTGAAGTTTAATAGAGAAATCTGCAGCGTACTCCATAACCAAACGAGTCATCTGTCCCGTTGCAACTGGTTTTCCATCGTCACTTACGGCTACTGCGCCAAGTTTCTTCATTTTACCTATCTCGGCAAGTTCCGCTCCATCCAAACCTTTAGTTGCAGCGCCAATAGGATAAACCTTGCAAAGTCCTACCTCTTTGGCTCTGTTTACGATATAACCTACGGTAACCGCGTTATCACAAACGGGTTTGGTATTAGGCATACAAGCAATTCCCGTAAAACCTCCGTGAACTGCAGCTTTAGAACCACTCTCTATATCCTCTTTATATTCAAGTCCGGGTTCTCTCAAATGTACGTGTAAATCAATAAGACCGGGAAGAACATGTTTACCCGTTGCATCAATAACGTCGCAATCGCTTATGGATATGTCTTTATCAATTTTAACAATCTTTCCATTCTCAACCAAAATGTCGCTAACGTAAGTGTCGTTAGAATTTACTATAGTTCCGTTTTTAATCAAAAGTTTACTCATATTACACCGCCTTATTTCTTCGTGAGAAGGGAAAGTATAGCCATACGAACGGCAACGCCACTCTTAACTTGCTCGTTTATCAAACTAACGTCTGCGTCAATTGCAGAGGAGGAAAGTTCCACTCCTCTATTAACGGGGCCGGGGTGCATTACGATAGCGTTAGAATCTGCAAGTTTCAAATGAGAATCGTTTATACCGTAAAACTCGTGATACTCGGCAACTGACGGGAACAATCCACCCTTCATTCTTTCAAGTTGCAAACGCAAGCCCATAACTACGTTTGCACCACTCAACGCCTCTTCACGAGATGAGCAAATCTTTGCGCCAAAGCTGTCGATACCCGAAGGCATTAAGGTGGAAGGAGCAAAAAGATTTACCTCGGCGCCCATTTTCGTCAAACCGAATATATCACTCTTTGCAACACGAGAATGCTTAATATCTCCGACTATTGCAACCTTCAACCCTTTCAACTCTCCAAAACGCTCTTTCATTGTAAGCATATCCAAAAGTCCTTGAGAGGGGTGTTCGTTCATGCCGTCACCTGCGTTTATTACGCTAGCTTTTACGTTTTGTGCAAGTAAAGCGGGTGCACCGCCTACGGGGTGACGAATGATGATAACGTCGGTGCACATAGAGTCAAGCGTTTTACCTGTATCAATCAAGGTCTCGCCTTTTGCAACCGAACTAGAAGATGCCGAGATATTTGCAGCGACTGCAGACATAAATTTTGAAGCGAGTTCAAAAGACATTCTCGTTCTAGTAGAATTCTCATAAAACAACGTGATTACTGATTTACCTTGAAGGTTCGGCAACTTTTTAACGCCTTGTTTTAAGAGTTTTTTCATGTTGACCGCAGTGTCGAGAATAAGTTCAATCTCTTCCTTTGGTACGTCGTTAAGTCCTAATAAATCTTTTTTTGATAACATTTTCTACTCCCATAAAAAAAGAATGAATGCCAAAAAGACACTCATTCATTATTTTTAATAATTTCTACTCCGTCATGACCGTCACATTCGCTGAAATAAACCTTAACCTTCTCAACTTTGGACGTAGGAAGGTTTTTACCAACGAAATTTGCAGACACGGGTAATTCCCTGTGCCCTCTGTCAACCAATACCAATAACTGAATCTTTTGCGGTCTACCGTGACTCATTACCGTTTCAACTGCCGCTCTAACCGTTCTTCCCGTAAACAAAACGTCGTCGATTAATACAACGGTCTTGCCCGTAACGTCAAAGGGAAGATCACTGCCCTTAATTTCGGGAACTTGATCGATAATACCCAAATCGTCACGATAAAAAGTGATATCTAAAACACCCAAAGGCAAGCTAACTCCCTCGAATCTTTCGATTGAACGAGCTAAACGCTCGGCAAGGTAAACGCCACGAGTACGTATACCAACCAAGCACAAATCCTCCGTGCCTTTATTCTTTTCCACGATATCGTGCGCGAGTCTTTCTATCATTCGCCCCATAGCAACTTCGTCGATAACTACAACTTTTGATCGTTCTGCCATATTTCACCTCAAAAAAAACAAAAAGCGGTCCTACGCGTATGCGAAAAGACCGTTACAAAAGCATAATATATCCCTAAATGCAACTATCTTTCCGGTCACCCGTACCGAGATTAAAGATTAGCATATTTAGTATAACACTCGAACTTTTTTTTGTAAAGTAATTTGAAATATTTTTTGCCAAGTTATCAACATTTTTTTTGCATATTATATTTTGTATATAAATATAATCTAACTGAGGTGAGATATGATAAACGTATACAAAGTCCAAAAAGGAGAAACCTTTCTATCCATTGCACGCAAATTTAACGTAAACGCCGAAGGCTTGAAACACGATAATAATTTCCAAGGCGAACTATTTGAAGGTGCAAGGATAATTATTCGTCCGTCAAAAGCGGTATATACCGTAAAACCTTTTGAAAAATTATCCGATATTGCCTTAAAATTGAACGTCAACGTTCAAAAACTTATGGATGCAAATTATCTAAAGAAACCTTTCGTTTTTGCTGGTCAAGTTTTAATTATACCAAGTGACGATGAATAATTCCCTTATAAAAGCAACGCTCACGATCTCTGGTTTATCTATTCTAACTCGTGCGCTATCTTTTGGTTTTAGGATATATTTATCCAACGCATTAGGTGCAGAAAATCTAGGCGTATATCAGATATCTCTATCCGTTTTCTTTTTGTTTGCAACACTTTCCGCTGGATTACCTTTAGTTACGAGCAGAAAAACGGCTACCGCTCTTGCTCTCGGCAAAAACAACGAGAGTTCTTTTTTGTCTGCATCGTTATTGATAGGATTATCTCTAAGCGCTACGCTTTGCACCCTATTTTATTTATTACCCGAACTATTTTCTCCCCTATTCTCGGACGTTAGATGCACGCCCATTTTTACCTTACTCTTACCAAGTTGTTTATCAACGACTGTATACGGAATCATAAGAGGTTGGTTTTGGGGTAGAAAAAATTACTCTCTATTTGCAATTACTGAATTCGTAGAATGCGTTATAAGAATTGCACTTGGATTACTCTTAATAAACGGAATAATATTCTCAATAGACGGAGTTCATGCTACTGCGCTCTCTTTTACAATATCCGATTACGTCTGCACGGGGATTTTAGTGCTATTATTTTTCTCCTTCGGTGGAAAACTTGCAAAGCCTCAAGGTTTTCGTGAAATAACAAAAACAGCCCTCCCTCTTACCGCAGTTAGAATATATAACTCTCTCGTCAATTCCCTAATTGCTATAATCGTCCCCGCTATGCTTATTAAATATGGATTTGATAAATCCGTTGCCGTTGCAGACTACGGTCGAGCTATGGGTATGGCTATTCCTCTACTCTTAACCCCTTCCACACTTACCGGATCACTTGCAACCGTATTAGTTCCCGAACTTGCGACTCTAAAAGCAAAAAACAACCACTACGAACTCAAGCAAAAGATAAACGCAAGTCTAGTATTTTGTATTCTTTGCTCTAGCCTTTTCGTAGCATTATTTTTACCGTTAGGAAAGGAAATAGGCGTTTTTTTGTATAACGATGAAAGTGCGGGCACCTTCGTTTCTATATCTGCGTTTATAATGCTACCTATGAGTATAAACGGAATAACCACAACTATTCTCGATTCACTCGGTTTAGAAATGAAAACCATGAAAAACTACGTAATAGGCTCGGCGTTTTTAATAGCAGTATTATTCCTTTTCCCCTCACTTATCGGAACGTACGCCATATCTTTAGGACTAGGTTTATCGTACGTCGTAACGGGTGGACTAAACATCTTGGAATTGAGGAAAATAGGTATAACGGTAAAAGCACCTCTTAAGATGATTATTAGTGAAACTATAACTATTGGCGTCGTAGCTTTTGGCGCAACTTTCATCAAAAACCTATTGTTCGGATTACCTATTATTATCAAAATAATTATTCCTGCTGTCTTTATCACGATATTCTACGCACTTACAAATTCTTTATACGGATACGTCAATCTATCCGCCTTTTATGAAAAATTCGTTAAACGCAAAATAAAAAACTCGCCATAATTATAAAAATAGCGAGTTTATATAATACTTAACATAAAATTCAGTGTAAAATTAGCGTTTTCCAGTCAAATAGTCTATCGCATACTGTGACGCATTTTTATCAACCTCTCCTGCTCCTCTCTTTGCTTTATAGTCAAAACTCTCTGCGTAATTTTTCAAACTTCTTCTCGTACGCATAGTAAATGCCAAATTCTTTTTCAAGATATCTTGCAAATATTCTTTTTGTTTTCCACCCTTTAATTTGCAATTTTCAAGCAACAACTTTGCGTGCGGTAAACAAAAATATTCCTGATTCAAGAACTTGTCCTTAAATCCCTCTTCGGTGTCGTACATAACGCTAATAAATTCGGCAATCTCCGACATTGACTTGTCTAATCTATTGCAGATATAGCAGTTATGCTCCGCTTCCTCTATCTCCTTTATAGCACCCTTCAAGCTTTGTTTTTCATGCAATAAACCTTGTAGCTTTTGCAATCTAGTCTCAAGCATTAGCGCTACGGATAAAGATTGACCGACTTTGAGCAGCGCGTCTGCGTGCTTTGCGCAAAAACCATATTTGTTCGTTTCTATTCTCGTTTCAGGGTTCATCACCCCTTCTTCAAACAAAAATCGTATTGCGTTTTGATCGTAGCGCTCGTATAGTCTACAAATAGGACATCCACAATTTTCCGAAAACGCTTCGTTAATTGGTATTTTATGAATACTTTCCATCTTATCACCTATAAAAAAAGGAGACTTTCGTCTCCGTAATTTGCAAAAAACTGTGCCGCCTTACTTTGACAGATTATACCGAAACGGTACGCAAACAGGTAACTCCTCCGAAGCTTCCCTGTGGCACACACCAAAATCCGCTTAATGCTGCTGTCGTCAGACTCTGACATGGTTCACGGCATGATATTGCACAGGACCCCGTTATCAACGTCCCTTAGATGCGTCGGCTTTCCATAGAATAGGCCTAATAAGGCTGATACGTCCTGCTATAGCGGATTGCAGGTTACAGGGCACCGCTAGCTCCCCACTTAGCACAGCCTTGTTATTATACCCTAAATTTAAAATAAAATCAAGGATTTAACCACTAAATTTCTTTTCTATCCGTCATTGCACGCAAAAGAGTCATCTCATCTGCGTATTCTATGTCGGAATTTGCAGGAATACCACTGCCCAAACGCGTAACTTTGATACCAAGAGGTTTCAACAATCTTGAAACGTACATTGAAGTTGCCTCCCCGTTTGCGTCAGAGTTTAGAGCCATAATAACCTCTTTAACACCGTCCAAACGTTTCAAAAGTTCTTTTACTCTAATATCGTCCGGACCTACGTTATTCAAAGGATCAAGAACACCGTGCAAAACGTGATAAACGCCCTTAAAGTCCTTGAGTTTTTCCATAGCCGTCACGTCTTTAGGTTCTTTTACGACACAAATAACCGATTTATCTCTAGTTGAGCAAATAGAACAAACTTCTCTATCCGTAAAGTTTCCACACACAGAACATAGTCTAATTTTGCTTTTAACCTCTAGTATCGCGTCCGAAAACTCTCGAGCTTCTTCTGCGCTCATAGAAATTACGGCGTAAGCATATCGCTCCGCCGTTTTCAATCCAACACCGGGCAAAGAATGGAATCTTGCCGTTAAGCGTGCTATTGACTCTATACTCCTCACCTTATGCCTCCGAGCATACCTGCCATAGGTCCTAAGAGTTCGGCAGAAAGTTTATCTACCTCGTCAAGTGCGGAATTAAAAGCTGCAACGATCAAGTCCTCAAGCATTTCTACGTCTTCAGGATCTACCGCTTCAGGTTCAATGCTAACGGATACGACTTTCTTGTCACCCGTCATCACGATTTCAACCACGCCACCTGCAGTACCAACTACCTCGCTTTCTGCAAGCTCTTCCTGTGCGCGTTGAAGATCTTGTTGCATTTTTCTAGCTTGCGCCATCATTTGATTCATATTTCCGCCACCGAAGCCTCCTCCGAAGCCTCCACCGTATTTAGCCATAATTCTCTCCTTTATTTAACAATATTTAATTTCTCATCACTAACAAGCGATTTAATTCTCTCAATGTCACCTTCAGACGGAGCGTCTATACCGTCTGGTAACTTACATACAAATTTATATTCAACACCCGTCAATCTCGTGAGTAAACGCGAAACTTCACTTACGTTTTGAGGAGTAGACAAGATAGAATAATTCGTCGTTCCATCATCCACTATTACAATAAAATTAGAATTCTCAATACTAAAGTCTTTTGCCGAAATTGCCGCCGTGTATAAAGCAAACATATTGGTATCACGCAAATATTTAACCAATCTCGCCCATATCTTACGCGGATCACCGCCCATATCGTCAGGAACGATTTCATTAAGTTTGGCTTCTGCTTTATTAACGTTTTTTGTAACTACGACGCCTTCCGATATATTTTCACTCAATGCTTTAACTTTGTTTTCCAAAACGGTTATACGACTAAGTAATCCGTCCACGTTCAAATCCGCTCTCATATCTCCTACTTTTAGTGCAGTAGCTTCAAGCAAAAGTCTAGGTTGAACGCTATATCTCATTTCCGTCTCAAGCTTACATACTAATTCTAGTGCGCGCAAAAGCGTGGAGGTATCGTATACGAGTAAAGACTCTCTCAAATTTTTGTCCGCATTGTCGGGCAAGCCACTTTCTTTATTAGGATTCACCTTCAAAACGAGGGCTATGCGCAGTACGTTAGACAAATCTCTTGCCAAGACTCCCATACTTCTTCCGCTTCTAACAATAGAGTCAATGCCCTCGATACAAGATTTAGCATTACCTTTCAACATATCGGAGACGAGATTAACGATAACGTTTCGATCCGTTGCACCTAAAACTTCTAAAACGTCCTCGTACAAAAGTTTTCCAGTTGAATAAGACAAACACATATCGGCAACGGACAACGCGTCACGCATACTGCCTTCACCGGCTGATGCTATTGCTCTTAATGCGTTTTTATCCGCATCTTTACCAATTTTCTTAAACACGTTCTCAAGATGACTTGCGATAAGTTCTTCTGGTAACAACCTAAAATCAAATCTCATACATCTTGACAATATAGTGTCGGGAATTTTTTGAACTTCGGTGGTCGCCAATATAAAGATAGCGTGCGCAGGTGGCTCTTCTAACGTCTTCAAAAGTGCGTTAAACGCCGCTATTGACAACATGTGAACCTCGTCAACGATATAAACTTTATATTTACCGCTAACGGGCGGATACATTATGCGTTCTCTTAAATCTCTAATTTCGTCAACGCCGTTATTACTTGCCGCGTCAATTTCCAAAATATCCAAATTAACGCTACCGGATAAAGCTTTACAAACGTCACACTCTCCGCACGGTGAACCGTTCACGGGAGAAAGACAATTTACCGCTCTTGCAAATATCTTTGCAGCACTGGTTTTACCAGTACCTCTTGCACCGGTAAAAAGATATGCGTGACCAATAGTGTTCGTCGCAATTTGATTTTTCAAAATACGAACGATATGGTCTTGTCCAAGCAAAGAATCAAATCCGTCCGGACGAAATTTTCGATAAAGAGAAAGATACGCCATAATACCTTAGTTTCCTTTATTATAATAATTCATCAAGCATCCACACTCAATGATTTTGCGCTCCGCTTCAGTCAAATCACCCGTTTTCAAAACGATATTTTTGGTCTCGTTTCCACGAATAATAACTGCTTCAAACTCAGTTTTTCCACTCTTCAAGCCACTCAAAGCATCTTTTACGAAAACGTAATCGCCTACCTCAAGTTTTTCTTCAATCAAGAACGGGAACATACCCCAGTTGATAAGATTGCTTCTATAACGTTTAGTTGCGTATTCGACTGCAAAGTTAGCAGCGCCACCCAACACTCTTTGACAAGATGCTGCTTGCTCTCTTGCGCTACCGTCACCGGGTTTGGTTGCGTATACTGCGCTACCGTAGCTTACGCAATCTTTATCTGCGCCAACCTTACTAAGTACGCCTTTGATCTCTTCACTATCTAACGAGGTTGCCTTTATCTCTTTAGCGCGACCTACGTATTCGGGAACCTTACGAGATAGAGCAAATTCTGCAAGTTTCAAAGGATTGGATCTATACGAAGAGGTTTCACCGGAAGGAATAAGTTCGTCCGTCGTGGTTACGTCGTCGTATATTGCTGCTGCCAACTTAACCAAAAGGTTGTCTTTCAACTCCTCTATTTTGGGCCAATCCGCAATATTAGGTCCATATCTTAAATCGTTCTCTTCAGGTTTTTTATAACCGTAATAAACTCTATTTTTGTAAATAGTTTCGTCAAACTTGAATTCGGGTATAGTATCGTCGAAATCAATATCCATAGCGGAAGTTAATACGCCACCGTTTGCAGCAGTTGCAGCGATAGATAAACTATCCATAAGCGCAACGCCCGCACTTTGACCGTCTGACGGCTTGCTACCCTCACGACTCTCAAAGTTACGAGTCGTATGACGAATAGACAAAGTTCCGTTTGCAGGAACGTCGCCTGCGCCAAAGCAAGGTCC
>JAFQWW010000051.1 GCA_017407285.1 Clostridia bacterium | reverse complement strand
TTTATCTATTGACGAGGAATGTACTATTTTAGATAAGATTACATCACTAGAACTAAATCGTGAGGAAATTGGAAACTATTTCATACGACTAAAAAAGGTCTTTGAGAAAAATAGATTTAGAACCGTAGACTCCGTATTTTTATCCCTTCTTTTAACGCCTGACAAGAAAACGGAATTTTACGTTGTGTGGCAAATACTTGAAGACGTTGGTTTGATTGAATACAACGTGGAAAATAACGCGTATATTATTAAAAATACGCGTACCGAATTGACAAAATCCGATTTATATTGCATAATTAACTGTAATGGATGATTTATTAAAGAAAGTAGAAAAAGTTTACTCGGAAAAAAACCGTAAACTCATATTAAAGGCGTACGATTTTGCAAAGTCTGCTCACCAAGGACAATACCGCATGTCGGGAGAGGAGTATTTTACCCATCCTTGTCACGTTGCAGAAGTTCTCGTCAATCTTAACTTTGATGCGGCAACAATAGTTGCTGCGCTTTTGCATGACGTTTTGGAAGACACGAACGTAACTGACGAAGAGATGCGTAACGAATTTGGAGACGAGGTTTTAGCACTCGTTGAAGGCGTTACGAAACTTGACAAACTTCAGTTTAAATCAGCAGAGGACGAGCAAGCAGAGAATTTACGTAAAATGTTCTTTGCTATGGCAAAAGATATCCGTGTACTGATCATCAAACTTGCTGATAGACTCCATAATATGCGTTCTCTCTCTAGTTTGCCTCGTCATCGCCAACTTGCCATGGCTCGTGAAACGCTTGATATCTACGCACCTTTGGCCGGTCGTATAGGTATTTCACAAATCAAATGCGAATTGGACGATTTGTCCATGAAATATCTCTATCCTAAAGAGTACGACGAACTTATCTCGATGGTTTCTTCAAAATTGTCCGAAAGACAAGAGTTTATCGACACGCTTTGTGACACTATTCGTGAAAAACTAAAAGAATTAGGCATACAAGGCGACGTTTGGGGTAGACCGAAACATTTGTATAGCATATACAAAAAAATGACGAGCAAGGGTAAAACCTTTGATCAAATTTACGACTTATCCGCAGTACGAGTTATCGTGGATTCGGTAAAAGATTGTTATGCGGTTTTAGGTGCAATTCATACTATTTGGAAGCCAATTCCCGGTAGATTTAAAGATTATATTGCTATGCCTAAACCTAACTTTTATCAGTCTTTGCATACCACGGTTATGACCAAAATAGGCGTACCTTTTGAAATTCAAATTCGTACTAAAGCCATGCACACCATAGCCGAATACGGTATAGCAGCGCATTGGAGATACAAAGAGGGTAATTCTGGTACTAATATTCCTGACAACATTAGTAATAAATTAGGTTGGCTCAAAAACGAGGTCGAAGTACAAGGTGAACTTGAAAACTCAAAAGAGTTCCTTGATTCTCTTAAAATCGATCTTTTTGGCGACGAGGTTTTCGTTTTCTCACCTAAAGGTGACGTTATAAATCTTCCCGTTGGTTCTACTGCGGTTGACTTTGCTTATCACATTCATAGTGCGATAGGTAATAAGTGTATCGGCGCAAAAATTAACACCAAAATCGTGCCTTTATCGACCGAATTATCTAACGGAGATATCGTTGAGATTATCACTTCTAATTCCGCAAAAGGACCTAGTCGTGATTGGTTAAAATTTGTTAAAACCGCAGGAGCAAAAACCAAAATTAGACAGTTCTTTAAGCGTGAAATGCTTGAAGAAAACATTAAGCAAGGTAAGGAAATGCTTGAAAAAGAGGCAAAACGTAGAGGTTACGCATTTAGTGATCTTGCCGTTCCGTCTTGGCTTAATTATATTATGCATAGATACTCCATGGCGTCGGTTGACGACTTGTACGCATCAGTCGGTTACGGCGGACTTACGACCAATCAAGTTTTATTAAAGCTTATCGAGTTTTACAAACAAGAAGTCGAGTCCAAAGTCGTTCCCGAATTTACTGAAGCTAATCCCAAGAGATCGGCTAGCGGTGGTGTGTTGATAAAAGGTTACGACGATTTCTTAATTAGACTTGCTCACTGTTGTGATCCCGTACCGGGTGACGATATAGTTGGTTATATCTCTAGAGGTAGGGGCGTTACCGTACACAGAAAGGATTGTCCTAACGTAAAAAATATGGAGACTGAGCGTTTGATTGAGGCTAGATGGCCGGAGAGCGGTACTAATAAAGCTTTCGTTGCCACCGTTCAAATCAATACGGAAAATAGAGGTGGTATGCTTGCAAGCATTACGACTCTAATATCAAACATGAAAGTTCCCATTACCTCGGCTTCAGCAAGAGTAGAGAAGGCGGATAACGCCGTCGTTATCATATCCGTTGAGATTACGAATATTGCAACTCTTAACGAAATTATTGCAAAAATCCGTCAAATTCCGGGTATTATAAACGTATTTAGAGCGACTAACGGATAATGAAAATCGTACAATTTACAACGGGACCGCTTAGAGTCAATTCATATTTAATTTTTAAAGAAGGCGCAAAGGACGCAGTTTTAGTAGACGCAGGGGGCAGTATTGATAAAATACGCCAAATTGCTAATCAAAACGGCGTTCAAATTAAGCACCTTCTTTTAACTCACGGTCATTTTGATCACGTTGGTGCGGTAAGAGAGTTACAAAAAGAGGGCGTTTTAGTCTATTTGCACGAAAATGATTTAAGAAAGGTACAAACGGACGAATGTCTATGTGGGTTTCCAAATTTTAAAATAGAAAATTTCACCCCGGACGTTTTGTTAAATGGTGGAGAAAAACTTACTCTCTGCGGAATAGATTTCCAAGTTTTACACACGCCGGGACACACCTCAGGATGCGTGTGTTATATTACGGACAACGCCATATTTAGCGGTGATACTTTGTTTTGCGGTAGTTTTGGTCGTACCGATTTAGGTGACGGAGATATTAAGGTTTTAGCGAATAGCATTATAAACAAACTTTTTAAACTTGAACAAGATTATCTCGTTTATCCCGGTCACGAGGAATCCACTACGATTGAGTTCGAAAAGGAAAGAAATCCTATTTTTTACTATGTATAAATTCAAAATTAACTTTTGTGATGAAAACTATATAAACGATTTTAACGAAACCGTTCGATCTTTTTATCCTCTTGCAACGACTGCAGAGGACGGAGATATTATTGAATTATCTCAAGATTTTTCGAACGGCGTTTTAATATCTCGATTAACTATGTTTTCTAAAAACTACGAAAGACGTGACCACGTTTCCTGCGTTGACGAAATCGTTTTCAAGCGCGATAAGAAACGTTCCTTAAAATTGCTTTTATACAAGACTTTAAGCGACTTTTTGTCAAAATCATTACCTTGGGGTAGTTTGACGGGAATTCGTCCGACTAAGCTTGGTCACGATATTCTAGCAAGAGGACAAAATCCCGTTAGCGTATTAGAAAACGATTATTACGTAACGAGGGAGAGAGCGGAACTCGTTGGCGAGATATTGAATGTGCAGAAGGGTATCTATTCTACCGATCCACTAGACGTTGATTTGTATATTAATATTCCGTTTTGCGTATCACGTTGTAGTTATTGTTCCTTCGTTTCCGCTTTGTGTGATGATAAAAAGAAACTTTTACTACCGTACGCACAAACACTATCAAAAGAACTTGAGTCTGCACAAAGAATAATCGAAGATAGGGGATTGAATCTTAGATCTATCTATTGTGGAGGAGGCACGCCAACCTCTTTTTCTGCAGAGTTATTAAAAATAGTCTTTTCTAGACTTAGTATTCGTGGCAGAGAGTTTACCGTTGAATGTGGTAGACCTGATACGATAACCAAAGATAAACTTGACTTTTTATCTTCAATAGGTGTAACGAGAATTAGTATAAATCCTCAAACATTCAATCAACAAGTTTTGGAAAACATTGGAAGAAACCACACAGTTCAAGATATTTACGATGCGTACGAACTTGCTCGTAGATACGATTTTAATATAAATATGGACTTGATTGCCGATTTACCTGGAGACACCTATCAATCCTTTATGGATAGTGTCTCACGTTGCGTGGACTTAAATCCCGAAAACGTTACGATTCACACCTTATCTATAAAGCATAGTTCTAAAATGAAGGACGAAAACTACGATAATCGTATTTTAGTATCCGACGTTGTGAATATGGTTTCCGACGGTCGTACATACTTGAAATCTAACGGATATAAACCTTATTATTTGTATCGTCAAAAGAATACGAGCGGTAATTTGGAAAACACGGGATACACTAGAGAAAACCATGCGTGTATATATAACGTTGACGTCATGGAAGAGACTACGTCGACTATTAGTTGTGGAGCAGGTGGAATATCAAAACGAGTATTTCACGACTCTATGAGAATAGAAAGACAAAACGTTGTCAAAAATATAGAACAGTATCTGCGTGACGTTGACGAAATAATTATTAAAAAAATAGGTTTTTTTGAGTGATTTTGTTTTACATTATTCGTTTTTTATGTTAAAATACCAAAGGTACGTATTACGAGGGTTCTCGAAAAATTCGGATTACTTTGTTTTACGTGTATTAATATCCACTAGGAGGTAAAGAAAATGGATATCAACAAGAAAGAGATTATTGAAAAATTCGCAAGAAGCGAAGGGGACACTGGTTCTCCTGAAGTACAGATTGCTTTGCTTACCGCAAGAATCGCTATGCTCAACGAGCATTTGGCTTCACACCACAAAGATTTCCACTCTCGTCGTGGCTTGCTCAAAATGGTAGGTCAGAGAAGAAATCTCCTCAATTATCTCAAAGAAACCGATATCGAGAGATACAGAGCTATTCTCGCTAAATTGGAATTGAGAAAATAATCAAAAACATTTCAAAGTGGCGGAGGGTCCGCCACTTTTGTGTAATAAATTGGAGGAAAATTGTTAATGGACAGAACTAGAATTTTTAAGACGGAGATTGCAGGTCGCGAAGTTTCTGTAGAAGTTGGAACTTACTGCGAACAGTCTAACGGCTCCTGCGTTATCCGTTGTGGAGACACCGTAGTACTTACTAACGTTACTATGGCTGCAGCACCAAGAGATGGAATGGATTTCTTCCCCTTGGGTGTTGATTTTGAAGAAAAAATGTACGCCGTTGGTAAAATCCCCGGCGGATTTAAAAAGCGTGAAGGTCGTCCTAGCGACAAGGCTATTTTGACCTCTCGTTTGATTGATAGACCTATCAGACCTCTTTTCCCGAAAGGACTTTTTAACGACGTTGCAGTAGTTGCTACCGCGTTGAGCGTAGACACTAATATACCTCCCGAGGTATTTGCAATGATCGGTAGTTCGGTAGCGTTGAGTATATCCGATATTCCTTTTGCTGGTCCTACCGGTTCCGTAGTCGTTGGACTTGTTGACGGCAAATACGTTATCAACCCAGATAGTGAACAGAGAGAAAAGAGCAAACTTCATCTTTCATTGAGTGGTACTAAAGATGCTATCATGATGGTTGAAGCAGGCGCTAATATGATTTCTGAAGAAGAAATGCTCGGCGCTATTCTTTTCGGTCACGAAGAGATCAAGAAGATCGTTGCTTTCATCGAAGATATCGTTAAAGAGGTTGGTAAACCTAAACGCGAAATGGATCTTTACAAAATTGATCCCGCAATCGACGCTGACGTTAGAGAATACGCTAGCGAGAAAATCGATTGGGTTCTCGACACCTTTGACAGAAAGGAAAGAGAACAACGCGAACAAGAAGTTACCGCTGACGTTCAAGCACACTTTGCAGAGAAATATCCTGAAGGAAAACGTAACATTGACGACGCGCTTTATTATTTGAAGAAAGAAAAGGTACGTGCAAAGATTATTGACAAAGGTATTCGTCCCGACGGTCGTAGCACCACGGAAATTAGACCTATCTGGTGTCAAACCGGCGTTCTTCCCAGAGTTCACGGAACGGGCGTATTTACTCGTGGTATGACTCAGGCGTTGACCACTGCAACCTTAGGAACTATTAGCGAAGTTCAAAAGCTTGAAGGTCTTGATGAAGATGCATTCAAGAGATATATGCACCATTACAACATGCCTCCTTACAGCACGGGCGAAGCAAAAGCTATGCGTAGTCCCGGACGTCGTGAGATTGGCCACGGTGCATTAGCAGAACGTGCACTTGAACCCGTACTTCCTAGCGAAGAAGAATTCCCTTATGCAATCCGTACCGTTTCCGAGATCTTGAGCTCTAACGGTTCTACCTCTCAAGCAAGTGTTTGTGGTTCTACCTTAGCACTTATGGATGCAGGTGTACCTATCAAAGCACCCGTTGCTGGTATTGCTATGGGCCTTATCAAAGACGAAGCTAAAAACAAGGTTGCTATTCTTTCCGATATTCAAGGTCTTGAAGACTTCCTCGGAGATATGGACTTTAAGGTAGCAGGTACTAAAGACGGTATTACGGCTATCCAAATGGATATTAAGATCAAAGGTATTGACGAAGCTATTTTGAGAACGGCGTTAGAGCAAGCTCGTCAAGGCAGACTCTTCATTTTGGGCAAGATGGCAGAAGCTATTGCAGAGCCTAGAAAAGAACTTTCTAAGTTTGCTCCCAAGATCATATCTTTCAATATTGATCCCGACAAGATTCGCGAGGTTATCGGTTCTGGTGGTAAAGTTATCAATAAGATTATTGAAGACACTGGTGTTAAGATTGACATTAGTGACGAAGGTACCGTATTTATCGCAGGCATCGACGCTGCTCAGTCTGAAAAAGCAAAAGCTATCATCATGGCTATCGCTAAAGATCCCGAAGCAGGCGACGAGTTTGAAGGTCCCGTCGTTCGTATCCTTGATTTCGGCGCATTCGTAGAACTTGCTCCCGGAAAGGACGGAATGATTCACATCTCTAAACTTGCTAAAGAAAGAGTAGAAAAAGTTACCGACGTCGTAAACGTTGGTGATATGGTTAAAGTTAAGGTTATTAAGGTTGACGAGAAAAACAGAATTGACCTTAAACTTATCGAAGTAACCAAAAAGAACTAATAATTAGTACCGCTTAACCGCGGTACTTTTTTTATGCTCGAATAAAGTTTTTTTCCTCGAATATATTACATTGGTGAGTATATGAGAGAAAAGAAACTTTTTAATTTTTTAGTAAACTTTATTATTTCAATCACAGTTTTAATGGTTGGGTGCACTGCGTTCTTTAGTATCCCTAAAAAGAGCCCGACACTTTTACCCGTGTACGGCAATTCCACCCAAGATTCAGTATCAATAATGTTTAGTATTTCGTCAGGTGGTGAATACTTAGTCGATGCATTAGACGTTTTGGATAAATACGAGTGCCAAGCAACGTTTTTTATAAACGGAAAATGGGCAAGCCAAAATCGTGATTTTGTAAGTAGTATAAAAAATCGTGGTTTTGAAATTGGTAATTGTGGATATCTTAACCGCAATTTTAGTAGTTTGACCGTTAGTGAAATTAAAGGTGAAATTAAAGTGTGCGAAAAACTCTTGAGCGGAATAACAGGGGAGATTACTACGCTATTTTCGCCACCGGGCGGGATACTCTCCGATAACGTTATAAAATCGTGTGACGAGTTAAATTATATCCTTGTCATGCACAGTTTAGAGATCACAAACGAGGACGATTTAGAACTAAAACTGAAAGAGATAAAAGTAGGAGATATTATTAAAATAAATTTGTCTAAAAATACGAGTTTTGTCCTACAAAATTTGCTCGAATATTGTCAAAAAAAGAATTATAAAATTAAATTATTAAGCGAATGCATTTAATGTGCTTTTTTACTTTGACGAAAAGGCAATTTATGTGTATAATATATAGTGTATAAATAGAGGTATATATATGTATAACGTAAAAAAATTTTCAAACGGTCTAACTTTAATACATTCATCTATCCCCGCAGTTAAAAGCGTAGCTATTGGCGTGTTCGTAAAAGTTGGAAGTTCGGCAGAGTCCGATAACACTAACGGTATCGCTCACTATATAGAACATATGCTTTTTAAGGGTACTAAAAAAAGAACTGCTTATCAGTTAGTTAGCGAGATTGAAGATATTGGTGCGGTAATTAACGCAAGTACCTCTAAAGAAATTACGAATTATTACACCTCTTCACTTTCCGAACACACGGAAGCGTGCATGGATATATTATCAGACATATTCTTCAATTCTACCTTTCCCATAGAGGAAATGGAAAAAGAAAAAGAGGTCGTTTTAGAAGAAATAGCAATGTGCAACGACACACCCGACGATTTATGTATGGAAATTGCCGCATCTGCTTTTTTCAGTGATAACGCGTACGGTAGAACTATATTAGGTCCCGCAGAAAACATCAAAAGATTTTGTGCTCAAGATTTACGCGACTTTATGGATAAATTTTACACGCCTGATGCAACCGTCGTATCAGTTGCAGGGGAGATTGATTACGAGTACTGCGTATCTCTCGTAGATAAGTATTTTGCACAACCTTTTAGTGAAAAATATCAACACCCTATAAATATCGCGGAAAACAATCCGACAAAGCGTTTCGTTTATAAGGAAAAAGACGTTGAGCAAGCAAATTTATCTTTAGCATTCCCGTCTTTTCCCTATGAAAGCGAATTTGAAACTGCTATACCTATTATGAATATTATTTTAGGTAGCAGTATGAGTTCGAGGTTATTCCAAAAGGTGAGAGAGGAAAAGGGCTTTGCTTATTCTATCTACAGCTATCCTTGCACCTATCTTAAAGACGGATATTTTCTCATTTATTTTGGCTCTGCTAAAGAAAAGGTTCGCGATGCGCTTATAACTATAAAGAAAGAACTTGACGAGTTTTTATTGAGTGGTGTAACGGATAAAGAACTAGCAAGAGCAAAAGAACAATTGAAGTCTAGTTACGTTATGGGACAAGAAAGTACGCAGAGCGTTATGCGCATGGCGGGTAGAAGTTATCTTTTAAGAGGATCCGTTAGATCTCTTGACGAACAACTTAATTTAATTCAAAAGGTAACAAAAGAAGACGTTTTAGAGGTTTCAAAACGCATATTTAATTATGACAAAATGACTCTTTCCTACGTAGGTAAAGAGGTTGATGAAGATTTACTCAATATATTTTTGAAAGGATAAGGTGGAAATTATGGAAACTAAGGAAAAATTAGAAAATATGGACAAACTCGATACTATTTTTTATATGCAACAACTCTTCGATAGTGACGTCATAAAAAATAGAGGACTAGAAAATATTACTCCTGCAGAGTGGATTCAAAAGCAAACCCTTGCTATGGTATCCGAGCTCGCAGAACTTTTAGACGAAGTTAATTTCAAATGGTGGAAAAACCCTAAAGAAATCGACTATTCTCTTGTTAAAGGTGAATTGGTAGACATTCTTCATTTCTTCACGGGCATGTGCTTGAGGGTTGGAATGACGTCAGACGAGCTATACAAACTTTATCTCGACAAAAACAAAGAGAATTTCGACAGACAATATGGCAAATCCCAGAAAAAAGGTTACGAAATTTCTTCAAAAAATTGACGGTTGGGTATTGTAAAAACGCCCGTTTAATGTTATAATTTTGAGAGTGAGGTTTTCCGTGAAAAATATTAAAAATTATTCAAAGTCTATATTGGTTACAATACTCTTAGTCGCAGCGTTTTTCACGTTGTGTCTTTTCGGTGTGTTTGGAGAATTCGGTTCATCTATTTCTAATTTCTTGACCGGATTTTTTGGGCTTGCTGCATATGCTTACGCTATAAGCGCCCTCGTTATTTGCGTATTACTTTTATTGGGAGGACAAGTCTTCCTCAAAAAACGTACGATTGCAAAATACGTGGCTCTTTTTATCGTTTTACTTTTGGCTTTGCACACCGCAACCAGTCAAACCTTCTTTGCCAACGGCTTTTTCAAATATCTTGGCGAATGTTTCAATAACGGCGAGACGGCAGGTGGTATGCTTATAGGTATTTTAACCTATTTCCCTGCACAACTATTAAGCTATCTCGGTGCGCTTATTTTGTTCTGTTTGGCGTTTATTGGTATGGCTTTCTTGTCTTTGACTGGAAACCGTATTATTCAAAACAACTTTAGATCCAAAAAGGTTAATTTTAACCAAGATTCCGCCACTATTACGGAGTTCAAAAAACCTGCAAACGAAAAAGTTGCAAACGTTGGTGGCGAACTTTACGTAGGAGATATCAATTCCAAGAAAGATTCCGAATTCGTTAAAGCAAAAACTAAGGGGAACGAAGAAAGAGTGGTTAACTACGTTCCTTTAGACAATATTTTCTCCAACACTCTAGGCGGTAGTGGTATACTTTCGAACGACGAGGCAAGTGTCGTTGAAGAAGATATCGTTCATGAACCCGTAGTTGAAACTGAATCTAGAAATCAAGCTTTTGATAAACTCTTCAATTTCCAAAAGTCTTTCAATCCCAACGTTATCGTTGACGACGAAATCGACAATCAACAAACGGATAATCAAACGGCAGCGGAAAAACTAAATTTAGCACATATTAATCGTGATTATGAAAAGGAAAGCGGATCGTCCTACCTTCCTAAAGAGGAACCCGTTGCTAAGGTAGTTGAGCCCGTTGAAGAACCTACCGTTGAGCCCGTTGAAGAACCTGTTGAAGAAGACAAAAAGGAAGAACCTTTCTTTAATCTCGTTTTTGATTCTAATCCTAACGCTTTTACTAACGGTTATTTTAACGAGCAACGCAAAAAGAACCTTGCAGCAGAGGAGAGAAAGAAGAATAGCGCGTATTCCGACGTTTCTCTTGGATTTGAGCCTCACGAAGATAATTATAGTGATTCGTTGAGTAAAGTGTTAAATTCCTTGAATGAAGACGACACTAAAACCGTCTATAAAGACAATAATAGCGATATTTTCGTTCAGTCCCACGATGAGAATGCTTTTGAACAAGTTGAGGAGGATACCAACGTTAAAGAAGAATTTTTCGGCTTTGGTACACCTTCCACGCTTTCGGCGACCTCTTCTAAAAAGTCTTCTGATTACGACAGTGCGTACAATAGAATTTTCGGTCAAGAAAAAGAAAGTGAAGAAGTTAGCGTAAAAGAGGTAAAACCTATACCCGTTGAATACGTTGAAGAAGAGGAAGAAGAACCCGCTATACAAAACAAAGAGGTTCAACCTAAAAAACGTGATTTTTCGGACATAACGGAGGGAAACTTTAACGTAGCGCAAAAAGCTAAAAAAACTTCTAAAGAGAAGGTTATTCCCGGACAAATATCGTTAGAAGACGAACCCGTTGAAATCAAGCGCAAGCCTTATTGTGCACCTCCTCTAAGTCTTTTGCCTAATGATTCTAATTCTGCTATTGACGACAAAGCAGAACACGAAGAATACACCAATAGACTTAATCAAATTCTTTCAGATTTCAAGGTAGAGGGCGAGGTGTCAGGTATCGTTGTTGGTCCTGCGTTTACTAGATACGAGGTTACGTTAAAACCCGGTGTTTCCGTTACTCGTATAACTAATATGAAAAACGACATCGAAGTTGGTCTTGGTGGACTAAACATTCGTATTGAAGCACCCGTACCGGGCAAAACTTGTGTCGGAATAGAAGTACCTAACCGTGAACGTTCTTCCGTATCTTTACGTGGCGTAATGGAAAAGGGCAACTTATTTACCGCAAAATCTCCTTTGACCGTTTGTTTAGGTAGAAATATATCGGGACAAAATATTACTTGCGATCTTGCAGATATGCCTCACTTACTCGTTGCAGGCACGACGGGCGCAGGTAAGAGTGTATGCTTAAATACAATGCTTTGTAGTTTGTTGTACAAATCTTCTCCCGAAGACGTTAGACTAATATTAGTCGATCCGAAGAGAGTTGAGTTGAATAAATACAACGGCTTACCTCATATGTTGGTAAAAGAAGCTATTACCGATGCACCTAAAGTTATCCGCGCGATGGATTGGTTGATATCGGAAATGGATAACAGATACTTGTTGTTCCAAAACAGTTTCGTAAACTCCATTAGCGACTACAACAAAAAAGTTGCTGAAACCGGTCAAGGTAAAAAATTACCCTATATTCTTATGGTAATTGACGAAATCGGCGACTTGATGCTCGTAGTTAAAAACGATATTGAAGATCGTATACAACGTCTTGCTCAATTAGCGCGTGCCGCAGGTATTCACCTTATCGTAGCAACGCAAAGACCGGACACGAGCGTTATAACTGGTATTATTAAGGCAAACTTGCCTTCTCGTATCGCGTTTGCAGTTACCACAGCCCCTGACTCTATGACGATTTTGGGAGCAGGTGGCGCAGAAAAATTGCTTGGTAAAGGCGATATGCTCTTTGCTAGTCGTACCAATCCTAAACCCGTTCGTATTCAGTGTGCGTTCATCCACAACAACGACGTTCAAGCGGTAACCGACTACGTAAGAAAGAAAAACGATGCTTTCTTTGATGAAAACATTGAAAAGGCACTCGTTGCACCTCCTGCAACTAGTAACGCAAAATCTTCGTCTTCTGACGGCTCGGACGATATTATGGACGAAAAGTTTGATGAGATTGTTAGATACGCTATCTCTAAAGGTACTATTTCCGTAACGGACGTACAACGTAGATTCCGTATGGGATACGCAAGAGCAGCTAGAGTAGTTGATCAAATGGATGAAATGAACTTTACGACAAAACCCGAAGGCGCTAAACCTAGAGAGGTCGTTATATCCTTATCTGATTACGAAGAAATGTTTGCATCACAAAATACCGATGAAGGTGAAGAAGAATAAAAAATGAAAAAGGTTAGTCTCGTACAACTTGGTTGCGACAAAAATAGAGTTGACGGCGAGAAAATTTTAGGAAAATTTATATTGAGCGGTTACGACGTCGTGCAAGACTATAACGACGCCGACGTCATAATCGTAAACACCTGCGGTTTTATTGAAACGGCGAAAACGGAATCAATTAACGCCATTTTCGATGCTTGTGCAATAAAAGCACAAACTGATGCTAAAGTAATAGTTACTGGTTGTTTATCTGAAAGATATTACGACGATATCATTAGTGAGATTCCCGAAGTTGATTACGTGTTCAAACTCTCTGATAACGATAGAATCGTAGAGAAAATAGGGGAGATTCAACAAGAATCCACAATATGCGATAGAGTATTGACTACACCTCCACATTACGCATATCTAAAAATTGCAGACGGCTGTAATAACCATTGCGCATTCTGCGCTATACCCAAAATAAGAGGTAGATACATATCTCGACCAATAGATGACATAGTCGAAGAAGCAAAGTCCTTAGTTAATTCGTATGGTGCAAAAGAGCTCATTATCGTTGCTCAAGACACGACTAGATACGGTTTGGATCTTTACGGTTCGTACAAAATCGTCGATCTATTAAAAGAACTAACTAAGCTTGACGTTCAATGGATTAGACTAATGTATTGTTATCCGGAACTTATTTCGGACGAACTTATTGAGTTTATTGCAACTAACGACAAGATGTGTAAATATTTGGACATACCTATGCAACACGCTTGTGATAAAATATTGTCAAGCATGAAGCGTAGAAATACTGTCCAAGACGCGCACGATCTTATCAAGCGTATTAGAGAGGCAGGGGCCAATATCTCCATTAGATCGACCTTTATGGTAGGTTTTCCGGGTGAAACTGAAGAAGATTTTAAGGAACTAATAGAGTTCTTAGAAAAAGAACGATTAGATAACGTAGGCTTTTTTGCGTACTCAAAGGAAGAGGGGACTCTATCGTACGATATGAAACCTCAAGTTAGCAAAAAAATTAAAAACGAGAGATTAAAAACCGCGTTTTTGACACAACAAAAGATAGCCTTTGAAAAGCTTTCAGATTGCGTTGGAAAAAGGTATAAAGTATTGTACGAAGGTATTGACGACAAAAAACAACTCTTCGTTGGAAGATCGGAATATCTCGCACCCGAAATCGATGGTAAAATTTATTTTAAGGCAGATTTTTGTCCTCTAATTGGCGAATTTTACTTCGTAACTATAACAGACACTTGTGATTATGATTTAATAGGAGAAATTAAAAATGAATCTTGCGAATAAAATTACTTTAACTAGACTTTTCCTCGTACCCGTTATGATAGTGTTTTACCTTATCGGTTTTTCCTATCCGTATCGTGCGCCTATCTACGATTGGGCTATGTGGCTTTCTACTGCAATATACATAATCGCGGCTATTACCGATTTTCTCGATGGTAAGGTTGCAAGAAAATATAACATGGTATCCAATTTTGGCAAATTTATTGATCCTATTGCCGATAAAGTTCTAGTTACTGCGGCTTTTATTATGGTTATTGACAACGGATCTATTCCCGTCGTATTTAGTATTATCGGAATAATTATTATAATAACTCGTGAGTTTTTGATATCCGGACTTCGTCAGTGTGGCGCAGTTAGTGGTAAAGCTATCGCTGCAGATATGTTTGGTAAGGTTAAGACCTTCGTTCAAGATATCACTGCACCTATTCTTATGATGATACCCGTTTTAGTTACTCTCGTTGGTTCTTGGGTTTTATACGTAGGATACGCATTCTATGGTGCAAGCGTGCTTTTAACTATTTTATCTGGAATTAATTATCTTATCGTTAACCGTGACGTAATTGGTTTCGGTAAAGAAAGAAATGCTTAATAACGAAATAAAACTTAAAATTTTTGGTGATCCTAACGAATTAGAATCCGCCTTAAATCAAATTTTGAACGGAGACTGCCCGTATTTTGTCGATTCGCACGATTTTGATAATTTCGTGTCCATTGACGTTTCTGAACTAGAAGATGAAAAAGTTCGTCAACTAGAGCAAACTCTATATTCGTCATTAGGTAAGTTCATCTATTTTGACGACAATTTATCTTTAAGCGAGGTTTGCATAACGCTACTAAGACTTTATCATAAAAAGGTCGGTGTAGCAGAAAGCGTAACGGGTGGAAAAATTGCCGACGCTATCGTTTCAATATCAGGAGCTAGCGACGTGTTTAACGAAGGGTTAGTGTGTTATTCTAACGAAGCAAAAGCTTTGAATTTGAACGTTTCACCCAAAACTCTTATGAAATTTACTGCGGTAAGTCGCGAGGTTGCAAGCGAAATGGTTCGAGGTTTGCTAAGCCATTCGTATAACGATTATGCTGTTGCAACTACTGGATACGCAGAAAATTGTAATGAAAAACAAAATGGTGGACTCGTCTATATTGGCGTTGGAGACGAAAGCAGAGTAGACGTATTTGCCTATAAATTTAAGGGCGATAGACAAGAGGTAAGACGAATTGCAACTAACGCCGCGCTATTTCACTTAATTAAGAAAATTAAAGGTTCTTTTGAATATATGGGATAAGAGAGGTACGAATTATGGAAGAAAAAATTGTGGACAAAAAGAAAGAATTAGAAAACGTTATTGCACAAATTGAAAAACAATACGGAAAGGGTGCTATTATGCGCCTTGGAGATAAAACTCGTATTACTACGGACGTTATTCCCACGGGTTGTATCACCTTGGACGTTGCGCTAGGCATTGGTGGTGTACCTAAGGGACGTATTATTGAGATATACGGACCTGAATCTTCTGGTAAAACTACGGTATCACTACACGTTATTGCTTCCTTACAACAATCAGGTGGAACGGCAGCGTTTATAGATGCAGAGCACGCACTAGATCCCGTTTACGCTTCAAATTTAGGCGTAGATATAGGCAATCTTTACGTATCCCAACCTGATAACGGCGAACAAGCATTGGATATTACCGATTCTTTGGTTAGAAGTAACTCCGTTGATCTAATCGTTATCGACTCTGTTGCAGCGCTTACACCTAAAGCCGAAATTGACGGTGAAATGGGGGATTCTCACATGGGATTGCAGGCAAGACTTATGTCTCAAGCATTGAGAAAACTTGCCGGTATAGTTGCTAAATCCAATACTTGCGTTATTTTTATTAACCAGTTGAGAGAAAAAGTTGGTTTGGTTTTTGGTAATCCCGAAACCACACCCGGTGGTAAAGCACTCAAATATTATTCTAGTATCAGAATGGACGTTCGTCGTGCAGATACGATAAAGAAAGGTACGGAGTTCGTTGGAAATAGAACTAAAGTTAAAATCGTTAAAAACAAACTTGCACCTCCTTTCAAAACCGCAGAATTCGATATTATGTTTGGAGAGGGTATTTCCAAAATCGGATGCTTACTTGATCTTGCGGTTGAAGCAGGCATTATCGCAAAGAGTGGCGCATGGTTTAGCTACAACGACGAAAAGGTTGCTCAAGGTAGAGAGAAAACTATCGAGTATTTGACCGAAAATCCAGAACTTTGCGAAAGTATTGAAGCATCTATTAAAGAAAAATATTTTGCAAAGTAAATACGTCTTGACTTTTGCGCTGAAATGGCGTAAAATATATTTGTACGGTTTTGTACGATAAATTGAAAATTGAAAACTTAATAGGAGGTTAAACGATGATAGACATAAACGCAAGCTTGCTTCTTGCGGAAACGTCTCCCATTGTTATTTCCGTTATCATTGGTGTAATCGCTATTGTTTTAGGCGTAGGTATAGGATTTTTATTTTTCAATTTTTTACCTACTAAAAAATTAGGCGAAGCCAAAGAGACTGCGGAAAAGATAATGGAAGATGCTCGTCAAGAGGCTAAAACTTATAGGAAAGAGGCTATTCTCGAAACAAAAGAAGAACAACACAAGCTACGTAATGAATTTGATAAAGAAATCAGAGAACGTCGTAGCGAAATCCAACGAACTGAAGCAAGATTAAATCAAAAAGAAGATTTGTTGGAAAAGAAAGAGGAATCTATCAATAAAAGACAAGACTCTATTGAGCAAGCCAAAATTGCTCTTGCCAATAAAGAATCCGAAATTGCTAAAAAATCCGAGGATATTCAACAGGCGCACGAAAAAATGTTACAAGAATTACAACGTGTTTCCGGTATGACCAAGGAAGAAGCAAAATCTATATTGATGAATAATCTTTTAGACGAAGTTAAAAAAGAAGCTGCTACTGAAGCGCGTGAGATAGAAAACAACGCTCGTGAAGAAGCAGAAAAGAAAGCTAAAAATATTATCGGACTTGCTATCCAAAGATGCGCAGTAGATCATTCGTCTGAAATTACGATGTCTATTGTACCCCTCCCCACCGACGACATGAAGGGTAGAATCATTGGTAGGGTAGGTAGAAATATCCGTGCTTTTGAAAACGTTACAGGAGTTGACCTTATTATCGACGATACACCCGACGTCGTTACTTTGTCGGGATTTGATCCAGTAAGACGTGAGATTGCACGTATCACCTTGGAAAAATTGGTATCTGATGGTAGAATTCATCCTGCGCGTATAGAAGAAATAGTAGATAAAGTCAAAAAGGAAGTAGATGTTCAAATTAAGGAAGCCGGTGAGGCTGCTGTATTTGACACAGGCATATATGGTTTACATCCCGAACTTGTAAAAATACTTGGTCGACTCAAATATAGAACGAGTTACGGACAAAACGTTTTGAAACACTCTTTAGAGGTTTCATATTTAGCTGGTATCATGGCTGCAGAACTCGGCGCAGACGTAAAGGTTGCAAAGAGAGCTGGTTTGTTGCACGATATTGGTAAAGCAATCGATCACGAAGTTGAAGGTACTCACATTCAAATTGGTGTTGATATTGCTAAAAAGTACAAAGAGCACAATGACGTTATTCACGCTATTGCCGCTCACCACAACGACATACAACCTCAAACCATCGAGGCGTTGTTGGTACAAACTGCAGACGCTATTTCCGGTGCTAGACCGGGAGCAAGACGAGAATCCCTCGAAAACTACGTTAAGCGTTTAGAATCTCTCGAAAACGTTGCAAATTCGTTTGCGGGAGTTGAACAGTCGTATGCTATACAAGCAGGTAGAGAAATCAGAGTTATGGTTAAACCTGAAGAAGTTAATGACGAGTCCACCGTATTTATGGCTAAAGAAATCGCTAAAAAGCTTGAAGCAGAGCTTGATTATCCCGGTCAAATTAAGGTTAACGTTATTCGTGAACTTCGCAGTGTAGAATATGCAAAATAATTTGAAAAACGGTACTAAAAAGTACCGTTTTTTTTATTGAAACGCCTTGTCTTTATTTGTCATTTAAGGTATAATGTTACTATGAATTCTACAGAGGAAAAATTATGAGCGAGAAAAGGGATTCGGCGTTACACACAGGACATAGACAACGAGTAAAAACCAAATTCAAAGAATTCGGCATAGACGCATTTGAAAATCACGAACTTTTAGAGTTTCTTTTATTTTTTGGCATTCCATATAAAGATACGAATGAAATTGGACATAAACTCTTAAAGAAATTCGGAAAACTATCTGAAGTGTTTGACGCGTCTATTGAAGAACTTAGAGAAATAGAAGGCATGACGGACAATGCATGCGTATTAATTAAAGCCTTACCCGGTATCGCCATGCGCTATAGACAGGATAAGTTAGAGAGCATTGCTACAATCTCTTGTTTGTCACAATGCATTGATTATTTGAAAAATCTTTTATTTGACTTGACTAACGAAGAGTTTTTAATGTTGAGTTTGGATTCTAACGGAAATCTTTTACGCTCAACTAGAATGAATCGTGGCTCGGTAAACCACGTTCACGTAGACGTTCGTAGTATATTAGAGCAAGCATTAAAAGATAGGGCAGTCAATATAGTAATAGCCCACAATCATCCCTCAAAAGATCCTACGCCTTCACGCGCAGATCTAACTGCGACACAAAGTATTATAAATTCTTTAGCCTATCTTGAGATAAACGTTTTTGATCATATTATAGTATCAGGGGACAAATATTATAGTTTTTCGCAACACGGTATCATTGACGAGCTCAAGAAAG
>JAFQWW010000050.1 GCA_017407285.1 Clostridia bacterium | reverse complement strand
GAATTATGAAAAAAACAATTTGCATAGTCCTACTCGTTAGTATTGCACTGTGTTCTATCTTTGCATGCAATCAAACGAGTAGCGACGTTATAAGACTTAACGAAGTAACCCACTCCGTCTTCTACGCACCTTTATACGTTGCTATCAACGAAGGCTATTTTGACGAAGTCGGTTTAACTATAGATTTAACGAACGGTGGAGGCGCGGATAAATCCATGACTGCCGTCATATCAGGGCAAGCAGACGTTGGACTTATGGGACCGGAAGCCGCTATATACATCTATAACGAAGGTAAACAAGATTATCCCGTAATATTCGGACAATTAACGAGAAAAGACGGCTCTTTTATCGTTGCTCGCGAACCTATGCCTGATTTTCAGTGGGAAGACTTAAAAAACCACGAAATTCTTGGCGGACGTCGTGGAGGCGCGCCTGCTATGGCTCTAGAATATGCACTCAAAAAGAATAACTTGTTTGACGGCGAAAATATTACTATAAACTACGACGTTCAATACGACTTGATGACTAGCGCGTTCGACTCTGGAACTGCAGATTTTTGCACCATGTTCGAGCCTGCGGCAAGCAATTTCGTGAATGCAGGAAAAGGATATATCGTCGCCTCTGTCGGTGCAGAAGCTGGAGATATGCCTTTCACTGCGTTTATGGCAACAAAAAGCTATCTTTCACAAAACTCGGACAAAATGGAAAAATTCATGAAGGCAATCAAAAAAGGTATGGATTTCGTCAAGAATAATTCAGCAAGCGACATCGCCCGTAGTTTGTCCCCTTCTTTTGACGGAACAGATCTTCAAACCCTAACTCTTGCAATCGAAAGTTATAAAAAAATCAACGCTTACATGGACACACCCGTAATGAAAGCCGAAGATTTTGATAGACTTCAAGACGTTATTATCGAAGCGGGCGTTATGACTAAAAAAGCCGTATTCAAAGACGTCGTAGACAATACGATTGCATTAAAAGTTAGCTAATAGAAATGACCGAATTTCTCCGCCTTGACGACGTGTCCTTTAATTACCACAGCAAACAGGGCGAAACGAAAGCTTTGGAAAACGTCACTTTGACGGTTAAAGAACACGAATTTTTTGGAATTGTAGGTCCGAGCGGTTCGGGAAAAACGACTATTCTCTCCTTAATTGCAGGTATATTATCCCCAAACGGAGGAAAAATTACCCTTTTAGGTAAACCCGTAAAAGAAGAAACGGGAATCACAGGGTATATGTTGCAAAAGGACCATTTATTTGAGTGGAGAACGATAGAACAAAACGTAATGCTTGGACTAGAACTAAAACGTGACGTTACGAAAGAAAGTAAGGATAGAGTGCTTAATTTGTTGGAAAAATACGGGCTAATTGACTTCAAAGACAAATATCCCGGAGAATTGAGCGGAGGTATGAGGCAACGTGTTGCACTCATTAGAACGCTTGCTCTATCCCCCAAACTTTTATTACTTGACGAACCGTTTTCCGCACTTGACTACGTTACAAGACTTTCGGTCTGCAACGACGTCTACAGAATAATTAAAAACGAAAAAATTACGACCATTCTCATTTCGCACGATATATCCGAAGCCATAAGCCTTTGCGATAGAATCGCCATGCTTACGGAAAGACCTGCAAAGGTTAAAAAGATATTTGACGTCGAAATCGAGGGTGATTCCCCCTTAAAAAAACGTGAAAGTTCCTCTTTTTCCACAATGTTTGAAAAAGTATGGAAAGAATTAGGAGTACAAATATGAACAAATATTCCCCCGAACACGCAAGATATCTTTTGGGAATAAAAAGAAGAAAAATTTTAGTAAACGCATGGCGTTGGGGTATTCTCGTAATATTTATCCTTTTGTGGGAGATCTTCGCGCGCGTTGGCGTTATCGACGCCTTTATTATGAGTAGTCCGTCAAGAATAATTAAAACTATAGGCGAACTCTTAAACGGCGGAACGCTATTTTATCACGTTTGGATCACGTTGTACGAAACCGTTTTAGGCTTTTTGATCGCGACTATCCTAGGTTCTTTTATCGCCATTCTATTTTGGTGGTGGGCTACACTAAATTCTATATTAGAGCCATATATGGTCGTATTGAACGCCCTTCCTAAAATTGCTTTAGGTCCTATAATAATAATTTGGGTAGGTGCAGGTCAACAGGCTATCATAACTATGGCGGTTTTAGTATGCATTATTATCACTATCATAAACATGCAAAACGCCTTTTACGGCGTTGAAAAAGAAAAACTACTTTTGATGCGCACTATGCATGCTACCAAACTACAAATTTTGACTAAATTAGTTATACCTGCAAGCATACCGGCATTCATCTCAAACCTTAAGATTAACGTTGGTTTAAGTTGGGTTGGAAGCATCATAGGCGAATATTTAGTATCGAAAGCAGGTTTGGGTTATCTTATCGTATACGGTGGACAGATTTTCAAACTTGACTTAGTTATGTGTAGCACCGTTATATTATGTGCGCTCGCCGGTGGAATGTACGCAGTCGTTGCGCTTTTGGAGAAAAAACTTTCCTCTAACCGTCGCTAACGAATATATCGCGTAGCATATATATATTGCACCACAAATCCCTATCACGGGATAACCGTACTGCACGACGTGAGAAAAACCAAACGGAACTATACACACCAATAACCCAAAGAAAAGCAAACAAAACGCAGATATTTTATTAGACGTTTTATCAAACAAGGGGCGTAGGAGTGCTACGTCACTGAGCATTGTCGTGAGAATAGCAAGAAATACGACGATCTCGGAAAGCACGCCTACCCCCACGTTTTTTGCCATCACTAAAAAAGGCATAGAACCCGTAGAGTTATCCACCACGAGTTTTATACAAATCATCAGTGAACCCACTATAATAAAGGTCAAAAACGAACTACTTATAACCTGTTTTGCACTCATTTTTGAACCCCACGATTTCATCATCATTCCTGCGCTAAACACGTTCATTGTAGCGTATAAAAATGCAGACGAGGATTCAAATCGTCCATGGACTACGGATATATCACTTTTCAAAACGACGACGAATATAAAAACAACTATTATCGGAACTATTACGGCGTTCAAAAATCCTAATTGATCTTGATATCTCAAAACGATAAAATAACATATTCCCAAAGTTAACACGCTACCGTATCTAATGGAAAACAAATCGTAGACCACCTCTTCCGCCGCCAACAACATTGCAATTAAGGATATAATTACGCAGACGTTCATAAAAGTTTTCCACACCAACATTATCGTACGACAAAGACGCTTGGTCTTAATTTTACCAAAACACAAACATATCCCACACATCAATCCAAAAAGTACTGCAGAAAAAACGACGCTCCAAATATTTGCGCCCATGAAATAACTTTTTATCTCTTCCCCCGTTGCAAAACCTGCGCCTATTAACGTTCCTATAAACAACGCAGACGATTTAAAAGAAAATAAAAAATCCCTCATAATACATTGTATTACGAGGGATATATTTTATAACCTTATTCCTCAACCTCTTCCAATATCTTTTTCATTTGGGTTGCACCAATATGTTTTGGAGAATTGATTAAAACGTCGTTGATATATAAGTTAAACGAGCAATTCAAAAAATGCGCTGCCTTTTCACTCATAACTATCCTATCTATATATATTTTCAAATATTCCATCACTGACGAAGAATTGTCCATATAAATCTTACTGTTTATAGCCGACTTCTCACGATCGATGGATACGTAACTCTTTTTGATAGAAAAATTCACCCTATCGTGTATATCGTTTGGATCGTACGTTTCTCTAGTCACTCTCGTTCTATGCGCGTCCGATTTATCCGCAATAACTAAAGCTGCAGTAACGCTATTTACAATAAAGCCCGTTTGCTCTTCGTGATTTCCTATTGCCGAGGTTACCTTGCTAATATCCGAAAACGGAACGTTCAACCTTTTCAAAATATCGTAAGTTAAAAGTGCCGAAGTTTGACCGTGATGCGTTCTATTGATAGAGTTTCCAATATCGTGCATATATCCTGCAACGGTTGCAAGTTCAACCTCTCGTTTATCGTATCTTAACTCAAACAATATTTTCCCTGCCGTTCTAGATACGTAATTAGCGTGTCTTAACCCATGCTCGGTATAGTTCATAGATTTTAACACAGCACCCGACGCTTCTATCAAAGCTTTTACTTCTTCATCTTGTTTAACTTTTTGTAATAAATCCATTAAATACCACCTTTTACGACTTGATATTTTACGTTTTTATCCATTTCACCGCCAAGTCTTTCCACGGCGTTTCTCAACTCCATAAATTCGTAATAATCCATAACGCTTTCTTCTGCGTACTCTAGTAACAAATCAATAGCATCGGGGTTGCCGTAACTACCAAGATAAGCACAATATAGTGCCCTATTTTCGTCTTCGCGTCTAAATAGTCTTACTAACCATTCGTATATTCTAGGATTATCGTGATATACGTACAAAACGTCAACTAAATTCTTTTGTGTTTTTTCGTCCATATCGTCGATAACGGAGAGGATATCCCCTACGACTTCTTCATGGTTTCCGTCCCCTAACGTTTCTATAGCCATATCGACTAAAACGTCCGGACTTTCCGGATTTAGGATAATATCCAACATAATATTATTCGATTTTTTGGAATTAATATCCTTCAAAATAGCGCAAGCAGGACATGCGTAATCGGGATAATTACGAATGATGTCTATCAACACTTCAACCTCGTCTTCACCACACGCTTCCGCAATCATATCGCTTATATCTTCGTCTGCTTGAACGTAGCTCATTACGTATTCACCTAATTTACCACTAGTCTTTAATTCTTCGATAAAATCGCGAGGAGTAGCACCGCCTAACTCGTCGCAAGGCTCGGTCATCCATTCAATATACTTTGCGGGTATTTTCTTTTCTATCTCCTCAGGCTTGACCTTTCCTAGCGTTTCAGATAGATAAGCGTTCAAATAATCGTCAAAAAGTTTATCAAAATCCACTGTTTTCATCATATTTAGTCCTCGTAAATGATTTTTTCGTATTTCTTAACCGTCTCTGCAGACACGCCGAATCTTTTGCTCAACCCCGTCAAAGTTACTTTCCCTACGGCTTTTACTCTCTTAAATATAACGCTAGCAAGAGCAAAAGGAGAATTAAACAATTTTTCGTCTTTGTCTAATAATCGTCGATAAATATCCTCTGCCACGTCACGCAAATCTTCTTCAAATCCGTCGTAAGATAAGAACAATTCGGAATACGCAATAGCAAACGCATCTGCCCATAATAATGATTTTTTATTTTTATCCGGAGCTTCAGGGTAGTTAGACGGATATAGAGGCTTGGTCGTTCGTATATTTGCGCCTTGAACGAGGTGAATTTCCTTATCGTATCCGTGACACACCAAAACTCTTATACACTTGCATTTCAAGTACTCGGCGACGTTCATATCACGCAAAACTTCGCACAATAACTCGTAACACCTTTCATCTTGAGTCTGGCATAGTCTAAACAAAATTAAAATCTCGTCGTTCTTACAAAAATAAGCGTGATTAGTTAAATACCAATACAATAATCTATAGTTTTTCTCGTCCTGCAAACTGTGTGCAAACTTTTCAAAATCAAAGTCTTTATCTTCTTGTTCCGCACAAAATAGCACACGGCTCTCCCCAATGTGACGCAAAGTTTCTCCGTGCATCATAATAACGGAATACGGAAGATATTTATCCACACCCGCTCTCATTCGAGACTCCACGTCTTGTAGCATCAATTCCTCTTTAGGAAAAAGTTTTTTCATATCGCGGATAGTAGATGTAGCCTTCCCTTTTTCACCTACGTTATAATACGCTATAGCACGTAACAACATAACGTTACGCTCGTATTTTTGGATAAATAATTTGTCAAGATATTTAACGGCGTAAGAGTGCATTTCGGCTTGACACATCGCAAGCGCGACTTTACGAATGTTCTCTTCGTCCACGATAGCAAGTCCGTCAAGTCGCTCCGCCATAGCCAACGCTTTATCCTGAAAGCCTAGCGCAGAGTAGGTAGCAAGCATTGTGGATAGAGCAAATATATCGTTTGGTTTATGCTCTAAAATCTCTCTACATTCCTCTAAAGCTTCATTAAAAGAACCAAGTATTAACTTGATAAGTGCTATATTATTCCGCGCTTCGTAGAATAGTTTACTAGATTTTGGGACGTTTTCGAAGTAAGGCAAGGCTTTTTCGGGATTTTCACGCACCATGGCAACCATATCGTCGTCAAAGGATTTTTGCGTGTCAGATTTTACAAAAGTAAAGCCCCTATTCTCGACTCCGCCCGTAACTTGCGCGAACTCGTCACCCAAATCGTCCACGTCACAACTAAACTGTCCTAAATCCGGAACGTTCTTCAAAAATATTTTTTTGAAATATTCCCCAGACTCTTTATCAAAACCCATAAAGTATGCAGACCGACTCAATCCAAATAAACATTGAGTACTGTCCACCCCTCTTGCGTACGCCTCACAAAAAGATTCAAACGCAGGTCCCACCAATCCGGATTGAAGATAGGCTTCTCCCATATCCACGAAATAGGCAGGATCGTCCTCTATCTCGTACGCCGTACGTATCGCTTTTATGGCGTCAGGAAGATTTCCGTCCCTTAAATATTCTTCCGCAAGACTCATCTGTACGTCCGCGGTGTTTTCAAACAATAATACTTTGCTCATTTCTTATCGCAAAAGAAAAATACTCTCTTGCTATCGTCCTTCAACTTGTCTAATTTTTCTCCGTAAGTTTTAACCGTAAAACCAACTTTTTCTAAAACGCCAACGAGCTCGTCCACGCTATATATACTCATCTTATGAATCTCGTCCCGTCTGATATAATTTTCCTCTCCACAAGGAATAAAATACGCAATATTCATTACGAGTTGATTTTTTTGTTGATAATTACACCATAGATAGGTCAAATCTTCTCGATCCTCAAAGAACTGTTCCCCTACCATGCCCTTCAATTTGTATTCACTACTTATATCAAAAATGAAACGTCCACCGTCACTAAGGGCGGAAAACACCTTTTTAGAGAGCTTTTCAAAATCTTTTATACCCGACAAATAATTTACAACGTCACACATAGCAGTTACGAAATCGACCTTTGTAAAATCAAGTTTCATAACGTCGGATTGAACGAAAACGGTCTTCACCCCTGCTAACCTTGCGTTTTCACGCGCTTTTTCTAACATTTTAGAAGAAGAGTCGACGCCAACCACGGCGTGACCCTTCTCGCATAAATATATAGCAAATTTTCCGCTTCCCGTACCTAAATCGATTCCTTTACGTCCAACGACTGACGATACCTTTTCCAAAGCTTTTTCATAAGGATATCCACTAATCAGTCTATCGTAAAAATCTGCTAGTACGTCGTAAGGTAAATTACTCTTCTCCATTTTCTCCGTCTTTTTCCTCGGTTTCTCCGTCAATCTCTTCAAAGAACTTTTCTTTTTCTTCCATATATTTCTTTATATCGTCACGACTATAGTTCTCACGAAGAGTATTCATAACGGGCTCTGCTTTTTTCTTTTTCTTGGGATTTACGTAACGCTTTTGTACAACAGCTTTCTTTTCCTTAGACTCTTCAATCTCCTCTCCGTTTTCATCTTTTGCAACGTAGATACCTCTCTTGTATGCAACGTTATTTGCACGCTTATTTACCGATTTATCAAGAACGTATTGAACGTAAACGGTCCACATAAGCATCAAAACGGCAACGCCTATAAATATCAACGCCATTATCATGATAGCCATGAACTGTGCGCCAAATAGATATCCAAGGATAAAAGGTAAAGCAGTCAACAAAATGATACCTATGGTCATCGGGAACATTGCCAAAGACAAAAGTCCTGCGTTTCTAATCATTTTGCGCAATTTCATATTGTACATGGACATCATAGGAAGCAAATACAAAGTAATACCTGCTATCATTAGCATACCTATAATTGACAAT
>JAFQWW010000049.1 GCA_017407285.1 Clostridia bacterium | reverse complement strand
TCCCCTGTCGAATCCAGAACATCCCCATAAAAAAGTGCTATACGCTTGGGTAAGTCAGTATAGCACATTTCTTTTGTTTTTTCAACTGTTTTGACTTATTTTATAAGCAAGCTCTTACCAGTCATCTCTGCAGGTTGAGTAAGTCCCATCATCTCGAGCATGGTAGGAGCTATATCTGCAAGAATACCACCGTCACTAAGCTTTCCGTCGTAACCTACCATAATCAAAGGTACGGGAGAGGTCGTGTGCGCCGTAAAAGGTTTACCGTTTTCGTCAAACATTTTGTCTGCATTTCCGTGGTCTGCAGTAATCAAAGCGCAACCACCAACGGATGCTATTGCATCAAGCACGGTTTTCAAACAGGTTTCAACAGCACAAACTGCATCTTTAGCGGCATCCATTATACCGGTGTGACCAACCATATCACAGTTAGCAAAGTTCAAAACCATAACGTCATATTTTCCGCTCTTTACGCGTTTTGCAGCCTCTTCTGCTACCTCGTACGCACTCATCTCGGGTTTTAGGTCGTAAGTTGCTACCTTAGGAGATGCTATAAGCGCTCTTTCCTCTCCATCGTTAGCTTTCTCTACGCCACCGTTAAAGAAGAAGGTAACGTGAGCGTATTTTTCCGTTTCTGCTATTCTAAGTTGAGTTTTTCCGCATTTAGATAAATATTCACCCAAAGTGTTTGCGTGTACTTGAGGTTTAAACGCAACGTCAAGACCGGTAAAGGTTTCATCGTACTGCGTAAAAGATACGTAGTTAGGAGCAAGGAAACCAGACTTTCTCTCGAATGAGTCAAAATCGGGATATATAAACGCTCTCGTAATCTCACGCGCTCTATCGGGACGGAAATTGAAGAATATAATACTATCTCCTTTTTCAATCAAGCCTACGGGTTTTCCGTTCTCGGTAATTACGGTAGGAAGAACGAATTCGTCGGTTATACCCTTTTCGTAGCTCTCTTCCATAACTTTGTACGGACACTCGCCCTTCTCGCCCTCGCCCAAAGTCAACGCGTTATAAGCCTTTTCTACTCTATCCCAACGATTGTCACGATCCATAGCGTAGAATCTTCCTGAAATGGTTGCTATCTTGCCGTAACCAAGTTCTTGCATCTTCTCATACAACGCTTTAACGAAATCTTTTCCGCTAGTAGGAGGAACGTCACGTCCGTCCATAAAACAATGAACGTACGTGTTCTTAACGCCCTTTTTCTTTGCCATTTCAAGCAAAGCGTATAAGTGCGTAACGTGAGAATGAACGCCACCGTCAGACAACAATCCGTACAAATGCAAAGATTTGTCGTTTTGGATTGCTTTATCCATAGCGTTTACCAACGCTTCGTTTTCAAAGAAATCACCGTCTTGGATTGCTTTAGTAATACGAGTTAGTTCTTGATAAACGACACGTCCTGCGCCGATATTTAGGTGTCCTACCTCACTATTACCCATTTGTCCATTAGGTAAACCTACGTCAAGTCCGCTTGCGCCAAGAGTGGTGGATGGATATTTCTCCATCAAACCTTTCACATAGGTCGCGCCACACTGAGAAATAGCGTTAGACGAAGAGGCTTTTTCTATGCCGTAACCGTCCAAAATAATTAAAGCCGTAAATTTATTCATCATTATCTCCTGAAAAAAGGGGCAACTTCCGTTGCCCGCTTAGATTTTAGTATTTGACTACCATCGAGAAGTCAACAGCTTTCAAACTAGCACCACCAATAAGACCACCGTCGATCTCAGGCATTGCCATAAGTTCTTTAACGTTCTTGGGATTCATGCTTCCACCGTACTGGATACGAAGAGCGTCGGATACGCTTTCACCATAAAGTTTCTTAAC
>JAFQWW010000048.1 GCA_017407285.1 Clostridia bacterium | reverse complement strand
CGTTGCTTCTTGGTCTAGTTGTTATCAGCCTAACAGACAAATCGGTGCCGTTATTGCAAAAGACAAACGTATCTTAACCACGGGTTACAACGGTGCAGGTAGTGGAATAAAGAGTTGTAAAGAACGTGGCGAATGTTTACGTCGAAAACTCGATATCCCCTCCGGTACTAGAGCGGAATTGTGTTATGCAGTGCACGCAGAGCAAAACGCCATTATTCAAGCGGCAAAACTCGGTGTTTCCGTGGACGGTGCGACCTTGTATTGTACTCATCAACCTTGCGTAATATGCGCAAAGATGATCATAAACAGTGGTATAAACCGCGTCGTTTATCGTGAAGGCTATCCCGACGATTTCTCTTTAGAGATGTTTGAACAAGCCGGTGTCAAAATAGAAAAATTCTTAGACTGATTATAATTATATCATACCTCCGCATATTCTATATAGAATAGTTGCGGAGGTTTTTTTATGCGTAAAAGTGAAGTAGTAGACTATAGTGAATTTTATTATCACAAAGGGCGAAAAACTCAAAAACGGCGCAGAAGTACTCCAACCAAAAAGCAAATTCGCGCAAAACGACTTCACTATATTGCAATTTTGAGCATCATAATTTGCTTTTGCGCCACCCTATATTTTTTTGATTATCTAAAAGGTGGCGCACCCCTTTCCGCCTTCGACACCCTAAGCGACTCCACTCTCGACGTTTATTATTGCGTGCAAACCGGATTGTACGATGATAAACACACTGCCCAATACTACGCCGAAAAGGTTAAAAGTAAGGGTGGTGCGGGGTATCTGGCGCACGATCAAAGTTATAGCATAGTTACTGCAATCTACGACGAAGAAGATAAAGCCGTCGTCGTATCTAACCGACTAAATTTGTCAGGGGAAAACTACGTCGTCCAATCCATATCCCTATCCCCCATCTTTGATTCCTCACTACCGTTAGAGGAGAGAAACGCCGTGTACGAAATATCCCGATTTTACGATGTCGTGTACGACGAGTTATATGATTTGAGTAATGGAATAGATCAAGATATCTATAACGTGAGCGAAGTCAAAAGTCGAATCACGTCACTAATTGACACCCTCACTCATTACCAAACCAAAATCTCCACCATAACCCCTACTGCCGAAGTTTTAGCGTTATCCTCCACTCTCAAGTCTTGTATCGTTCACGTCCAAAACGCGACCGCCAGTTACAAGGCTCAAGATTTGAGATACGCCTACGTTGCAACACTTTACTCATGCAAATTAGCAACGTAGTAAACGAAAACATAATATGAAAAAAAGTATATCGTCGCTTACATAATAACACGCTTGTTTTAGTTTCTATCTCGAGCGGTGAAAAATTTTTTTGTTTTATTAAACAAATCCTCTAACACAAAAAACGGTTGGATAGTCTAGGTTTGTCGTAAAATAAAAAAAGTACGGTTTTCACCGTACTTTCTTTTGTTAGTCAACGAGTTCGAGAATAACTTTCTCTGCAGCGTCACCACGTCTTGCGCCGAGTTTCAAGATGCGAGTGTATCCACCGCCTTGACCTTTCTCTTCTGCGCGCTTAGCGTACTTGGGAGCGTACTCGTTAAAGAGTTTCTCAACCAAAGGATGCTTAACGTCTTTGGTACGTGCTTTATAGTCGGAATTTTTCTCTTTGTCGCCTTTAACTTCTTGCAAGTCGTACAAGCAAGACATTAAACGACGGCGAGCGTTGAGTTTCTTAACTCCGTCATTTTTGAACTCTACCTCAACCTTATCGCCTTTAAGGTTAGTTTTGGTTTTCTTAACCATAACTACGTCCTCGTAAGACTTAATTGCAAGGGTGATGTATTTCTCGGCAAGGCGACGAACTTCCTTAGCTCTATCCAAGGTGGTCTCCAACTTACCGTTCCATAAAAACATACTAACTTGATTTTTGAGAACTGCCATTCTCTGGTCAGTTGCTCTTCCTAATTTTCTTGCCATCTTGTGCCTCCTTACTCGTCCCTATTTCTGAGAGAAAGACCAAGGTCTTCGAGTTTTTTCTTGATTTCGTCCAAGGACTTCTGTCCGAGGTTACGTACCTTCAACATATCGTCTTCGGTCTTTGCGATAAGGTCTTGAACGGTGTGGATACCTGCTCTCTTCAAGCAGTTGTAGCTACGAACCGTGAATTCGAGATCTTCGATATTCTTTTCCAAAATCTTACCACTGCCCGATCCTTCGGGAGTAACGATAGTCTTGAGTCCTTTGATGCTTTCATCAAGGTCAACGAAAAGTTTCGCGTGGTCTTCTAAAATCTTTGCAGCCAAGCTTACTACCTGACGTGCAGTGCAAGTTCCGTTCGTCTCAACGTCTAAGGTAAGTTTATCAAAGTCGATGCTCTGCTCAACACGAGTGCTTTCAACTTGGTAACTAACCTTGGTTACGGGAGAGAACAATGCGTCTACCGGAATGTATCCGATAGGTGCTTTGCTATTTTTGTTATCGCCGGCTTCAACGTATCCACGACCACGACCAACGGTAAGTTCCATATAGATCTTGTGACCTGCGCCCAAAGTGCAGATATAATGGTCGGGATTTTGAATTTCTACTTCAGCGTCACTCTCAATGTCTCCTGCCGTAATAACGCCAGCCTCAGACACGTTCAAAGTGAGAACTTTGCGGAAATCTCTATCCTGCGAATTAGCCTTTACCGCGATACCCTTGATGTTCAAGATAATCTCGGTAACGTCTTCTACAACGCCGGGAATAGTGGAAAATTCGTGGTCAACTCCGTCTATTTTGATGCCGATAATAGCAGCACCGGGAAGAGAGGAAATGAGCAAACGTCTTAAAGCGTTACCAACGGTATGTCCGTATCCACGCTCTAAAGGTTCGATAACGAATTTAGCAACACTACCGTTGTCGTTTTCGTTTACGTCAATTTTAGGCTTTTTGATTTCTATCATTGATAATATCCTCCTAAAGCTTTTTGGAGCACATTATTTCGAGTAAAGCTCAACAATAAGATGCTCAGCGATGTTGAGGTCAATGTCCTCACGCATCGGCAATGCCAAAACTTTGCCGGTCAAAGTGGAGTTGGTGAATTCTAACCATTTAGGCATAGTATTCTCTTTGCTTGCAGCAAGTTCAGCAAAAGGAACTCTTTCCTTTTTGTTTTCTTTAACTGCGATAACGTCTCCAACCTTTACGAGGTAAGAAGGTATATTAACGGTTTTTCCGTTTACGGTAATCAAGGAATGGTTTACCATCTGACGGGACTGAGCACGAGATGCGCCGATACCCATACGATAAACAACGTTATCAAGTCTACGCTCGATAAGAATAAGCATATTCTCACCGGTTACACCACGCATTTTATCTGCTTTCTCGTAGTACTTGTGGAACTGTTTCTCAAGTATTCCGTAAATTCTCTTAGTCTTCTGTTTCTCACGAAGCTGAACACCATAACCGGAAACTTTTTTACGGGAAAGTCCGTGTTGTCCCGGAGGGGTGATACCGCCCTTTCTGTGCTCAAGTGCACATTTGGGAGAATAACATCTGTCACCTTTCAAAAACAATTTGGTGCCTTCTCTTCTGCAGAGACGGCAATCAGATCCTGTATATTTTGCCATATATCTATCCTCCGAAATTACAGTCTTCTGCGCTTAGGCGGACGGCAACCGTTGTGAGGAATGGGAGAAACGTCTTGGATAAGGGTTACTTCCAAACCTGCAACCTGCATTGCGCGGATTGCGGACTCACGACCAGCACCGGGTCCTTTGACATAAACTTCTACCGAACGCATTCCCTGATCAACTGCAACCTTTGCAGCGTCTTCTGCAGCCATCTGTGCAGCAAAAGGAGTGCTTTTTCTGGAACCTTTAAGTCCGAGTTTACCACAACTGGACCAACTGATTACGTTACCTTCGGTGTCGGTAATGGTTACGATCGTATTGTTGAAAGAAGAGTGAATATGACAAGCGCCTTTCTCAATACGTTTCGCGTCACGACGTTTTTTAGTTGATTTACGATTAACAGCCATATTGCACCTCCTTATTTCTTCTTACGACTTACGGTACGCTTCGGACCTTTTCTAGTACGAGCGTTCTGTTTCGTGCTCTGACCGCGAACGGGCAAACCTTTACGGTGACGTACACCGCGGTAGCATCCGATCTCAATCAAGTTTTTAATGTTCATTGCCACCTCACGTTTAAGATCACCCTCAACGTGGAGATTGTGTTCGATGTAATCACGGAGTGCAGACTGATCCGCTTCAGTTAAATCCTTAACGCGGGTATCACCGTTTACTCCGGTGGCTTTCAAAATCTCGTTAGCAGTTGCCTTGCCGATACCATAGATATAGGTAAGACCGATTTCTACTCGTTTCTCACGAGGTAAATCTACACCAGCTATTCGTGCCATTTGTTACCTCCAAAAAAATAATAATAATAGTAGTTTATTATCAAACGTCAAGGGACAACGTCTAAATGGAATGAGGACATTGTCCAGCCGCCTTGCCGCCAACAATCACTTTTCGTTCTTTCAGAACCTTATAATTATACTATATTGCTCGAAAAATTTCAAGCGTTTAGCCCTGTTTTTGTTTATGTTTCTTGTATTTAGAGCAAATTACCATAACGGTACCGTTTCTTTTGATAATTTTGCACTTATCACACATAGGTTTTACAGACGGTCTAACTTTCATTTTTCCTTCCTCCTAATTTTTGGCTCTCCATGTGATTCGACCTTTAGTCAAATCATACGGACTCATTTCTATTTTTACGTGGTCGCCTTCCAAAATTCTAATATAATTCATTCTGAGTTTGCCCGACAAATATGCCGTGATTACGAACCCGTTAGAAAGCTTTACCTTAAAGTTTGCGCTAGGCAATACTTCGATTACCGTGCCTTCGGCTTCTATAACGTCGTCTTTTGCCACAAGTAATACCTCCGAATTATTTTGTGTTATGCGCACGTAGCGCACTGCGTATCTCTGCGTCGAACACCTGTTTACCCTCTACGAGTTTCAGTCCAATCGACTCGAGATTTTCGCCGTTATATCTCAGGTGCTTCAATTTTTTAAGCTTCGGTTTAGCCAAAAGTCTAGTTTCGCCGTCGGCGATATAGACGTAGTTATCCGAAACCTTACTAACGACCACATAGAATCTTCCGCTATCTCGTCCCATTACGGACAAAACGACTGCTCCTATCTGTATCGAACTATCCATATAACTCCTTATAGCGTCGTATACAAAATGCCGTTATCGGTCAATGCAACCGTATTTTCGTAGTGTGCTGCGGGTTTTCCGTCAGCAGTTACTATCGTCCAGTTGTCGTCGAGTACGTACACTCTGTAATCTCCTACGCTTATCATAGGCTCAATGGCTAAAACCAAGCCTTTTGAAAGCCTAACTCCACGTCCTGCGCGACCAAAATTGGGAACGCTAGGATCTTCGTGCATTTCACGACCTATGCCGTGACCTACCAAATCTCTTACCACTCCAAAACCATTTTGCTCAACGTGAGACTGTATTGCGTGGGAAATATCTCCCAACCTTGCGCCCTCTTGAAACTGTTCTACGCCTTTGAAGAAAGACTCTTCACACACGCGGATAAGTTTCTCGTTTACTGCACTAATTTTGCCTACGGGGTAGGTACGAGCCGCATCACCCTGATATCCCCTCAAAACTGCTCCAACGTCTATAGACACGATATCCCCTTCACGTAGCACCCTCTTAGAAGGTATTCCGTGAACGACTTCTTCGTTTACAGACGCACAAATGGAGGCAGGAAAACCGTTATATCCTAAAAAGGACGGTTTTGCTCCGCATTTTCTGATATATTCGTAAGCCATACGGTCAAGCGCTTCGGTAGTAACACCTTCTTTTACGTGTTCTTGCAAAAGATTTAAGGTGTCACGAACGACTTCGCCTGCCTTTTTCATAAGTGCAATTTCTTCTGCGCTCTTTAGGATAATCATAACGCATCAAGTTCCTTTTCGATATCGAGGAAAACCTTTTCAACGGATCTGTTTCCGTCTATCGTTACAAGCAATCCTTTTTCTTTGTAATAATCAATTAAAGGTTCGGTTTGCGCGCTGTAGACGGACAATCTCGTTTTCACGGTTTCTTCATTGTCGTCTGCACGTTGGAAAAGTTCTCCCCCACACTTATCACACTTGGTTTTTCCACCCAAAGTGGATACGTGGTAGGTCTCTCCACATACGCAAACGCGTCTTCCCGAAATACGGTCGCACAAAGCGTCGAAAGGCACGTCAACGTTGATAACCTTATCGATAGTTGCAAATTTTTCAAGTTCGTTTGCTTGGTTAACCGTTCTCGGAAAACCGTCAAGCAACCAACCGTTTTTGCAATCCGCTTCTTTCAACCTTTCTTTAACGATATCAATTACTACTTCATCGGGTACGAACCTACCCTCGTCAATCATGCTTTTAGCAATCTTGCCAAGGGCGGTCCCTGCCTTAATGTTTGCTCTTAGTATATTACCTGTCGAAATTTGAGGTATAGCGTACTTTTCAGAGATTTTCGCCGCTTGCGTGCCCTTTCCGGCACCCGGCGCGCCAAGTAATATAATTTTCATTTTATTTCAAAAATCCTTTGTAGTGCTTCATCATAAGCTGTGCTTCGAGTTGTTTATCAAACTCAAGCGCAACGCTTACTACGATAAGCATACCAGTTGCGGTAAACGCACCGGACAAGAGTCCAGTGGTATCAATTGCCGTAAACAAAACACCGGGAATCAATGCTAAAATAGCAAGGAAGATTGCGCCGAACAAAGTGATACGGTTATTGATTTTCTTCAAGTAATCAGACGTATTCTTACCAGGTCTTACACCTACGATAGTTCCACCGTACTGTTGAATGTTTCTTGCAACGTCGTCGGGGTTAAACTGCATCTGTGCGTAGAAGAACGCAAAGAATACGATGAGTAACGCCGTCAAAACGATGCTAATCCAAGACCAAGTAGGTCCAACCATAAACGCGTAGAAACCGCTATCAGGCCAGAAAGATGCGATCATTTGAGGGAACATCAAGAGTGCGGAAGCAAAAATTATGGGCATAACACCTGATGCGTTGATACGAATAGGTATATGCGTATTTTGTCCACCGTACATTTTGTTACCCTTAACCTGTTTTGCGTACTGAACGGGGATACGTCTTTCGGACAAGTCCATCCAAACGATAACACCGAAGATTACCAATACAACGGCTACGAAAATAATCAATTCCCAAATGCTTGCACCACTTCCGAGGTTGATGATAGATTGCCACAATGCAGTACCTGCAGTAGACAAAATACCTACGAAAATGATAAGCGAAGTTCCGTTACCGATACCAAGCTGGGTAATTCTCTCACCCAACCACATACACAACGAGCTACCTGCAACGAGAATCAAACCTACTACTATGCAAGTTGCTTCTACGCTACCGAACATGTTGGAAGTGATTGCAGAGCTGTTTTTCCAACTCAATACAACGCCTACAGCCTGAATAGCTGCAAGGATAAGGGACGCTACGCGAGTAGCTTTGGAAATTTTCTTTCTACCCTCTTCGCCCTCTTTGCTCCATCTAGAAAATACAGGGATAACCATGGTTAACAACTGCATAATAATGGATGCGTTAATGTAAGGAACGATACCGAGTGCAAAAATAGTACCGGTAGAGAATGCGCCACCCGTTACGGCAGAAATAACGCCAACGAGTGCGGAATCTCCCGCAAGAGAGTTTCCGCCTACTGCTGCAGCAATGCTGTCAGGATTCAATCCCGGTACGGGAATGTAACAACCTAATCTGTAGATAAAGAGAATGAACAAAGTCCATAAAATCTTTTTTCTAACAGATGCATCTTTGAATGCATTAACAAGTGTCTTAAACATTATAACACCTCTGCTTTACCGCCGGCCTGTTCAATTTTTTCTTTGGCGGAAGCAGAGAACTTGTTGGCTTGAACGGTGATTTTCTTGGTTAAAGTACCTTCGCCGAGAACTTTGAGTCCATATTCTTCAATTTTTCCAATAATTCTGTTCTCGTAGAGAAGTTCTGCAGTTACAACGGTACCGTCTTCGAATACGTTCAATTCGTCAACGTTAACGGTAGCATATATTTTTTTGAAAAAGTTGTTAAAACCGCGTTTGGGGAGTCTGCGGGTGATGGGCATCTGTCCACCTTCGAAACCGGGACGTACACCGCCACCGCTTCTTGCCCACTGACCTTTATGACCCTTTCCACTCGTTTTGCCTTTACCGGAGCCAATACCACGACCCAATCTCTTGGATTCGTTCTTTGCGCCCTCAGCAGGTGATAATTCGTGTAATTTCATGAGCCTTTCTCCTAAATTTCTTCCACGCGTACCAAATGGCTGACAACGTTGATCATGCCACGGATAACGGGGGTATCGTTGTGAACTTTGCTACTTCCGATTTTACGCAAACCGAGAGCTTCAACGTTCTTTTTCTGCTTTTCCAAGCAACTAATAGTGCTTTTTACAAGAGTTACTTTAATCTGTTTCATATCAGTCCCTCCTATTAGCCCTTGATCTCTTCAACAGTCTTACCACGGCTAGCAGCAACGCTTTCGATGGTACGAAGTTGTTTCAAACCTTCGATAGTTGCGCGTACGCAGTTGATAGGATTGGAAGAACCTAAGGATTTGGTACGGATATCTTTAACACCAGCAACTTCGAGTACGGCACGAACAGGACCACCTGCTATAACACCAGTACCTTCAACAGCGGGCATCAAAAGAACGCTTCCGCGACCAAAGTTACCCGTAACTTCGTGAGGAATGGTAGTACCTACGAAAGGAACGGTTACCATGCTACGTTTAGCAGCCTGGGTTGCTTTTTCGATTGCCTCGGGAATTTCAGCAGCTTTTCCGAGTCCTGCTCCTACCTTGCCCTTCTCGTCACCGATAACAACGAGTGCTGCAAAACGCATGGTTCTACCACCTTTTACAACCTTCGTTACACGGTTAACTGCAACGAGTTTCTTAGCAAATTCGGGAGCTTGCTGTTCTCTTCTATTATCTTCACGCTTAGCCATATTTCCCTCCTTAGAACTTCAAGCCGGCAGCTCTTGCACCTTCTGCAACAGCCTGTACACGACCAGTGTAGATATATCCACCTCTATCGAATACGACAGCGGAGATACCTTTTTCCAAAGCACGTTTACCTGCTTCTTCACCAACGATTTTAGCAGCTTCTACTTTGGTCTTACCAGCAACCATCTCAGCGATAGCCTTTTCTACGGTAGAGCAAGCAACGAGGGTGCTACCCGTGGTATCGTCGATGATCTGAACGTAGATGTGATTGGTGCTTCTGTACACGTCAAAACGGGGAGCGTCAGGCGTACCCGAGATTTTTTTACGCACACGAGCGTGTCTGATTACTCTGTCGGCGTTTTTATCAATTTTACTAATCATATCTCTTTACTCCTTATTTACCCGTCTTGCCTTCCTTCATTACGACTACTTCATCCGCATAACGAATTCCGTATCCGTGATAAGGTTCGGGCTTTCTGATTTCTCTAATGTTTGCTGCAACCTGACCTACTTGAGTTTTGTCAATACCAACTACCTTAATTTCGTTGGGGTTAACTACCTCAATGGTGATTCCCTTGGGTTCTACGAACTCAACGGGGTGGCTGTAACCTACGGAGAATACGACTTTGTTACCCTGTTTAACAACCTTGTAACCAACGCCTTTCAAAATGAGGCCTTTGGAGTAAGGAGTTACAACACCGGTAACCATGTTCTGAATAAGAGCACGATAAAGTCCGTGTTTGGATTTTACTTCTTTTTCTTCGGTATCGCAGATCAAAGCGATAGCGTTGTCTTTCAACTCAACTTTGATGCAAGCGTCAACTTTCTGAGAAAGTTCACCCTTGGGACCCTTAACGGTAACCAACTGGTCGTCGGATACGGTTGCGGTAACGCCTGCGGGAAGAACAACGGGATGTCTGCCGATACGGCTCAACTTGATGTGGTCTAATTTCTTACCCATTTTTATCCTCCTTACCAAACGTACGCAAGTACCTCGCCACCAAGGTGGTTAGCTCTTGCCTTCTTATCGGTCATAACGCCTTTGGAGGTAGAAACGATTGCGATACCCATACCGTTCAAAACAACGGGGAGTTTATCAGCAGCAGCATACACACGGAGACCGGGTTTGCTGATACGTTTCAAACCGTTCAAAACGTTCTTTTTGCCTGCGTATTTCAAGGTAAGTTTAATAGTTCCTTGAATTTCGCCTTCTACGTAATCAACCGCAGATACGAAACCTTCTTCGAGAAGGATTTCAGCGATTGCCTTCTTCATGTTGGAAGAAGGAACTTCTACGGTTTCATGCTTTGCTATAATGCCGTTTCTAATGCGAGTAAGCATATCGGCAATAGGATCAGTTACTATCATTTTAAGTCCTCCTTTTACCAGCTTGCTTTCTTCACACCGGGAATTTGACCTTTGTAAGCCAAATTACGGAAGCAAATTCTGCAAATACCGTATTTTCTCAAAACGGCGTGCGGTCTGCCGCAAATTTTACAACGAGTGTACGCCCTGGTAGAAAACTTAGGGGTTCTCTGTTGTTTATTAACCATTGATTTCTTAGCCATAAAGCGTTCCTCCTTACTTTGCAAAAGGCATGCCGAGCAATTTCAAAAGCTCTTTAGCCTCTTCGTCCGTCTTTGCCGTGGTAACGAAACAAATGTCAAATCCTCTGATCTTTTCTACCTGTTCGTAAGAAATTTCAGGGAAAATAAGTTGTTCTTTAACACCCATAGCGTAGTTTCCGCGTCCGTCGAAGGAATTAGCGGGAACACCCTTGAAGTCACGTACACGAGGAAGAGCGATAGAGAAAAGTTTGTCTACGAAATCGTACATTTTGCCACCTCTCAAGGTAACTTTTGCACCGATATTCATACCTTTTCTTACCTTAAAGTTTGCAATACTCTTCTTTGCGGTAGTGATAAGGGGTTTTTGACCTGCGATTGCCTTCAACTCTTCAACTGCAAGCTGAAAACTCTTTGCGTTATCTTTTACGTCGCCAAGTCCCATGTTGAGGATAACTTTCTCAAGCTTAGGTACTTCGTTAACGTTCTTATAACCAAACTGTTTGGTCATAGCGGAGATAACTACTTCATTATAGAGCTTTTTAAGTCTGTATCTTTCCATTTTCGTTTACCTCCGATTATTCAGCAGCTTCTTCTGCGGGAGCAGCTTCTGCTTTCTTGGTGGTCTTTTTCTTTGCAGTAGCACGTTTAGCTTTGGTTGCTGCGCGTTTTACTTCCAAAGAAGCGCCACACTTTTTGCAAGCACGGAATTTCTTGCCTTTCTCGTCACAACCTGCTGCAACTTTGGTGCTTGCACCGCACTCGGGGCAAACGATAACAGCGTTAGATGCGTCGATTTTAGCAGGCTGTTTAACGATACCGCCAACGTCCTGCGCGCTACGTGCTTTTTTGTGTTTTGCAACTACGTTTACGTCTTCAACGACGATTTTGTTCTCGGTAGGATAGGTTTTCAAAACTTTACCAGTTTTGTTCTTATCCTCACCTGCGATAATTTTTACTAAATCACCGGTTTTGATTTTCAAAGTACTCATTGTCGCCTCCTTACAGAACTTCGGGAGCAAGAGAGATTATTTTCATAAAATCTTTCTCACGGAGTTCACGAGCTACGGGTCCAAAGATACGGGTACCTTTGGGCTGTTTCTGGTTGTCGATAATTACCGCTGCATTATCATCGAATTTGATGTGAGAACCGTCGGGACGACGAATTCCTTTGTGCGTTCTAACTATTACCGCCTTAACAACGTCACCTTTTTTAACAACGCCGCCGGGGGTAGCGGTTTTAACGGAAGCAACGATGATGTCGCCGATGTTACCGCTCTTTCTGAAAGATCCGCCCAACACTCTGATGCACATAATTTCCTTTGCACCGGTGTTGTCGGCAGCTTTTAACCTAGTTTGTGGTTGAATCATTGCCTTATCCTCCTAATTATTTAGCCTTCTCGATAATTTCTACGAGGCGCCAGTGCTTGTCTTTGCTGAGTCTACGGGTTTCAGCAACAAGAACCTTGTCACCGATACCGCAACTGTTAAGTTCGTCGTGTGCTTTAAGTTTCGTGGTTCTGCTTACAATCTTCTTATAAAGAGGATGCTTAACTCTGGTGGTAACTGCAACGACGATGGTCTTGTCCATTTTATCGCTAACTACGATACCAACCCTATTCTTACGCAAGCCTCTTTCTACTACTGTAGTTTCCATTTGCTATCCTCCTACTATTTAGCCTTCTTGCCGGTGGGGGCGAGGCTCGGGTTAAGTTCTCTCTGACGCAAAATAGTCTTTACTCTTGCGATATCCTTTTTGCAAACAACCATGCTCATGGGGTTAGCCTGCTGACCGGTTGCGTGCTCAAAACGCAATTCAAACAACTGTTTTTTAAGCTCAGCGAGTTTAGTTATAAGTTCTTCCGTGGTCATTTCGTGAAATAATTTAGCTTTCATTAGTTGTCACCACCCTCTTCTTTCTTTACGAATTTGCATTTGATAGGAAGTTTGTGTGACGCAAGTCTTAATGCTTCGCGTGCTACAACTTCGTCTACGCCTGCCATTTCAAAAAGCACTCTACCGGGTTTAACTACTGCTACCCAGTATTCAGGCGAACCTTTACCGCTACCCATACGAGTTTCAGCAGGTTTCTTAGTAATAGGCTTGTGAGGGAAGATATCTACCCAAACTTTACCGCCTCTTTTCGTGTATCTGGTCATTGCAATACGTGCTGCTTCGATTTGGTTTGAAGTAATCCATGCGGGTTCTTCAGCCACTAAACCGAATTCGCCGTAAGCGATGATATTGCCCTTGTTTGCAGAGCCTTTCATACGGCCTCTGAAAACACGACGTCTTTTAACTCTTTTAGGCATTAACATTATTCTGCACCTCCGTCTACTGCTGCTTTGGTTGCTTTAGCGAGGATTTCACCCTTGTAAACCCAAACTTTAACACCGATAACACCGAAAGTGGTATGCGCTTCAGCAAAACCGTAATCAATGTCTGCTCTCAAAGTTTGAAGGGGAATACTACCTTCGTGATAGTTCTCACTACGAGCGATTTCTGCGCCGTCAAGTCTACCGCCAACCATGGTCTTAACTCCCTTTGCGCCTGCCTTCATGGTGCGTTGCATAGCAGCCTTCATAGCACGACGGAAAGAAACACGCTTTTCAAGTTGTGCAGCGATATTTTCTGCAACGAGTTGAGCGTCCATATCAGGATGTTTGATTTCCATAATATTGATGGAAATGTTAGCCTTCTTGGTGATTTTCTCGACTTCTTTCTTCATTTGTTCAACACCGGCGCCAGCACGTCCGATAAGAACACCGGGTTTAGAAGTGTAAATATCAACGATAACTTTGTCAGCCGTTCTGCTGATAATGATTTTAGAAATTGAAGAAGTGTAATAAGTTTTCTTCAAATAAGTTCTGATTTTGTAGTCTTCTACGAGATTATCGGAAAAGTTTTTCTTGTCTGCGT
>JAFQWW010000047.1 GCA_017407285.1 Clostridia bacterium | reverse complement strand
TTGTCGATACCATTTTCTAATGCAAGCATCCATTTTATTATGAATATTTTTAATCGAGATATAAAGGCTATGAACATTTGTGTCAAAGCTCTCTTCGTTTGGAATCTCAAATTTACCAGAAGCATGTGCCATTTCATTGCGGGTTTTAACGTATTCACCTACATTTGTTATTTGTGAATTATCTAAACCAACAATTTTAAAAATCTTAGCAATATCGCTTTCAGGCATTAAACTATATACAAATACAGATTCAGGTTCATCAATTTTGAATTCATTTTCTCTTCCTGAATAAGACCTTGCATATATTATGGCATCTTTATATCTATTGGGTTCAATTTGACTTATCTTCCAAGCACAACAATAGATATAGGTCATATATAGCAGATGAATACCGAAGTAAGCAAATTGATATTGACCATATTTATAATTGACCGCAATGAGATTAATAATATTCTGAACATAGTTGATTACATCTTCTTCATCAACTGGGTCAATAGGAAGATAATTCAATATTTCTTGTAGATATGGAACATCAGTATAATCAACTACATCTGACATCTTTATTCACCCCACAATTTTTTCGTAATAGACTTGATTTTATCTGTAAATATAGATATGATTTCTTCGGAAGGAGCAATCAAAGCTTGTTCCTTTTTGATTTGCTCAAGCATAGAAATTTGTTCTTCTATATCAACCTTTTGAATAGGCAAATTAAGCAAAAACTCTACATTTATTCTCGGTAATTGTCCACCACTAACACCATTAAGAACTAAAGAATTAAACATCTCAGAACGCAGAAGAATACTATAAAACTCAGAATTAATAGAATCATTCTTCGCTCTCAAAGCGATTATATCGGTTGAGCATATTCCATCAAAAGCAGCAACGGTAACCTTGTTGAGTGCAGGTCTTAATTTTCCAAACAAAATATCTTCTTTTTTGAAAACTCGCTTGGTACTCCTTATGCTCTGAATATCGCAGCTTATAGTTCCAACAACTTTTCCTGTCTGCGACTCAATGTTTTCAAGTCCTATATAATTAACAATTCCTGTTGATTCTTGAGGATTGATGGTTTCTGACACCACATCAAAAAGATCTCCCACCCTAACGATGGAAACAGCATTATTAATATGCAGTATTGGTGTATAACTTTTCACAACAGCTTTGGAGTGCTTAATTATATTAAGATAACCGTCTATTTCTTTAGCAAATTTAATTTGCTCATCAATTGTTGGAAGAGGCAACAAGAACTCACCAAGATCTTCAAATGTTAAATTGGAAATGTTTGTGGTCGTTTTTGCTACTGATTTAAAATAGTCTTTAGCATAATCTGACTGCAAAACAGCATACAGGTATAGAGGATCAATTTTTGAGACATCTGCTCTAATTAATCCCATAAATGCTCCAAAAGAAACATTTTCGTATTCTTTATCCACAAAAGTAACTCTACCTATAAAATCAAGGCTATTAGCTAATGAAATGAGAACATCTCCAGGCAGGATAAGTTTTTCGCTTTTTTTATAGCTACCGTCTACATATACAAGCGAGCTTTTATTAATACCATCGGCTTGCGCAGCCTTTGTTGTTACTATTCCTAAATCGCCGTTTTCGTATTTTGATTTTTGTGAAGACTTAGGGAAAGAAACGCCACGAATAAAATTAGCTACATCGCTTAATTTAACGGTGTTTTTTGTCGATGAAACAGGGGAAACTACATCTCGATATCTACTACCAACAAGAACAAACGAATTTTTGCGTACTTTTTCAAGCGGAATTATTTCAAACCCCACTTTAAGCATATCTTCGGTTTGACTATTATCTAATTTACGATATTCTTCGTACTTGCTTATATCGCTAGGAGTATCAAGCTTACGACGATGATTATCTAGAGTATAGCCATCACTTTTAACGTCAAAATACCAAAAATCTTTTCTTCTTTCAGATTTCTTGAGCTTTTGGTTAACTTTTGTTGCATAAATAATATCGGTCTTAACTCCCGTATACGGCAAAAATACACCTTGGGGTAAGGAAATGATGCTTTGTAACTGACAATTTTCTAATAGGTATTCTCTTGTTTTCGCCAAATCTTTACGGAATAAAAATCCTTCTGGCACAACCAAAGCCATTCTTCCGTTTTCTGATAGACTATTAATTGCCTTCATACAATGTTGAACACAAATACTATCGCCATTAGTACTAGGTAAATCATAACGTGAACCATACTTTGTTTTTTGAGAATAAGGCATATTTGCCAACACAACATCGTATTTCCCTTCTACGGGGTTCGCCAAGCTATCCAGCATTTGGATATTACTATGACCGTCGCCCGCAAGAATCATATTCATTTTTGTAATACGAGCAGTGTTAGTAATTTCGTTACCATATACTGTTTCTTCTCTTAATTGCGCTAAAGTTTTTGGATTTCTCGGCATATTATTGTAAATATATCGGAAACTTTCAATTAGGAAACCACCCGTACCACAGAACGGGTCATAAACTTTTTCACCAATTTGAGGGTTTACAAGCCTAACCATTGTTTTTACAATATGTCTAGGTGTAAAATATTCGCCTAAATCATTTTTTGTTGCAGTTGAAGCTTTTAAGAAATATTCAAAAGCATCTCCCTTTACATCGCTATCTACGTCAGTAAGCATAAGGGGGTCAAGTTTATCCATTATTTCTTTCAAGATACTTGCATCCCTAATCTGCAAAGGAGTAAAAATATCGGTATTATAAAGCGCATTTAATTTGTCATAAACCGTTTTATTGATATATTCAATTCGAGTAGACGAAGGAATATTTTTAATACTTTCCCAACTACAAGCAGGATCAAATTTTGTTTCGATACCGTTTTCACGCTTTATTTGTTCGCTTTCACTAATTAACTTTAAGAATAAAATATTTGCAAATTCGCCAAAACGTTCAATTCCCGCACGTAACCCCTCACCTCTGAGCATATTATTGGCTTCATCAAAAATTCTAATAAGCTCTTTGCGGTCATATTGAACTTTTGGGCTTACAGTATTTACCTCATAAGACGTTAAATAACGTAAAGCAAGCGTTTCGCGGATAAACTCATCAATTTCTTCGCCATTAAGAATTGGAGGTCGATTAGCAAAAGTATGAAAGGCTTTACAGAATACACCATCCGTAGCAAAAACGAGTGGCGCATCAATAGCTCTTGCATAAGCAATACCTTGTTCTAAAGCAGCATCAATACGAGAACCCTTCTTTTTTGCCTCAATAACAATAAGAGGTTTATCGCTGTCCTTTGAGTATAGAACATAATCAGGACGTTTCCCTCCTAATTTTTTGCGTTCTGCTTCCGTTCTTGGCTGTTCGTAGAAAACATTTTTATCTTTACCATCTAGTTTCCAACCAAGATTTTGAAGGGTTCTATCAATTAATACTCTTGTTTCAGCTTCTAAAGGCAATGTGCTTGTATTCATTATTTAACCTCCTGATAATCTGTTTTAATTAATTTCTCTTTTGCTTTGTTTGTCAAAGAATATCTACTTTGACAACTATATCGTATAAAATAACTGTCTTTACTTTCTCTTTCTAAGAAACTCATCTAAAGTTTCTCCTTACTTTCGCAACTGAATTCCATTGTCTTTACACAATTGTTCAAATGCACGAATTGCTTTATAACTTGGCTCTGTTTTGTTGTTTTCCCAACGGTTTACCGTTGTAAAACTAACTCCAAGCCTTTCGCCAAATTCAGTTTGACTTAGATGTAGTTGTAAACGCACTTTTTTAATTTGTTCGCCAAATGCCATAATCAATCTCCTAATTAGCATTTTAAAATATAGCATTATTATAGCACGAACGCTAAACAAATGCAATATATTGTTATTCATTTTAAAAAGATTTTTGTTAATTCAGATAAAAAAACGTCTTTTTCGTGATGAAAAAGACGTTTTTTTGGTCTTCCCGTCGGGACTCGAACCCAAATCGGTCGCTTAGGAGGCGACTGCGTTATCCCGTTACGCTACGGAAAGATTTTGCATAGGGGGTGGGACAAAATCTAATAAGATTTCGTTCAATATACACGCTATGACACGATAATCGTGTGACTTTGCGGAGATATTGTAACACAGTTTTTGGAAAAACTCAATAGGTTTTGGGGCTTGGGGCAGGAAAAATATAAGAGTTTGGGCGGATTTTGAGGTTTTTGAGGCGAGTTTTGGTTTTTGTGTTGCAAAGCATTTTGCTAAGTGATATAATTTCCAAAAATAACTAGAGGGAAAATATGGATTATAGCAGAGAAAAATTTGACGTAATTATACTTGCTGGTCAATCAAACGCCGAAGGTGGAGGTATGGGTGACGAGCAGGGATATATAGCGGACGATAGAGTGCTCGTTATGCGCGGTGATTTTAGCGCAACGGTCAAAGAGGGCGAATACGGAAATCAATATCTAGATCTCAATCTCTCCCCTAATTATTACGTAGAAGTTGCTAAAAACTATGAAAAAGACGGGGTTATACGCTCCAATCTTTCTTATTTCGCGGCCCTTGATTACGCTAATGAAAAATTAGATAACGGACGAAAGGTTCTTATCGTACAAACGGCTATAGGCGGTACGGGATTTGCAAAAAAACACTGGGGTGTTGGCGATATACTGCACGCAAGGATGGTGGATATGGTAAACACGGTTTTACAAGCCAATCCAGAAAACCGCATCGTTGGACTTTTGTGGCATCAAGGCGAACACGATTCTTTTGAAAACGAACAACTCAACACAAAAGAGCGCAAGGAATTTTACTACGATAAACTAAACGAGTTTATAAAAGACGTTCGTGGCAGATGGGGTGATATCCCCTTTATTTGCGCGGGATTTACTAAGGCTTGGTACGATCAATACCCCACTCAATGCAAAGCCATATACGACGCAATCGATCGAGTAATAAATAGTCACGACAAAGCTTACTTTATAAAGAACACTTTTGATCTAAAGAATAACAAAGAAGCTTTAGGCGTTAGTGACGAAGTACATTTTTGTAATGCATCTCTTAAAATCTTGGGACACAGATACTACGACGCACTAAAAAAATTCTTAGACTAAAAAACACCTAGGCGGATGATTCCGCTTAGGTGTTTTTTGATAATTATAATTTTTCTAATCCACGTAAACTTTCATTTCCTCGCCTGTGGTTACGGCGTCTGCGGAGAATATGAAATAAAGTCCTTCCTCTCCCCACGTAGTCGTATCCGTCGTGAGCGTTATTTTAACGTTTTTATTAGTTATTTTCTCGATAGACAATTCTGAACACACAACCCCAACGCCTACCATACTCGCATCAAAGTTTTCACTAAAATCACAATACACTGGCAAGACGTTGACCGTCAACGTGCACACGCCAACGCTTGGTGCGTGAGGCATAAGCGCGGTTAAATGAGGGACTATAAATTGGTCGCTTGATAGAACGGCAGAATAGGTAATACCGTTCTCCATAGCACTACCCTTTATCTTTATGTGAGAAAACTCGCGTGGTTCGGGTTTTTCAATAGTCCCCGAAAAAGTAATCGCAATCTCTTGTGCGCTCACCCACTCTACCTTTTCTATCTTCTTGCCTGCGACTCGTCCATCCAACACGATATCATCCACGGAAACGTCGGGCAAAATATTTGTCATAACGAAATCGTCGTAATGCAAGCTATACTCGTTGGACAACACCAAAGTCACTACACACTCTCCGTCACAAAGCAAAGTGCCACCTGCGATAAGATAGTCGTATTCTTGTTCCCCACACGCAAAAAGGCTAAAGCAACACGACACTAAAAGTGCAATTATTAGAATTGTACAAAGTGCTTTTCTCATGTTTCTCCTAAAAAAATAGCACGTTTCCGTGCTATTTAATATTATTCTTCTATTATATCTTCTAAAGAAATGCCTAAAGCAATCTTTCTCTTGTCCGATCTTTTCTTAAGTGTCGTAAAGACGAAACCTATAATTATCGTGGAATAGAAACTGAATATACGCCAAGTAAGCATAGCAGGGAAAGCTAAACCGGAAAGCGTAATACCCGTACTAAACAACACATAGAAGGACAAATCCGCAGCGCCCGCATTTCCCGGAGTCGGGATAAAGGTAATAGACGCGTACAAAAGAGTAACTATTTGGACGATCTGAACCCACTCTATGAAGGTAGGAACTCCAACCAAATCGTAGCCAAACGCTTTTAATACGAAAAACGCTATAGACGATCCTGCTAAATTTTCCACAAAACTCAACAGGAACGTGGAGAAAAACACGACTGGACTAGTTGCAATCTTTCTAATACATTTTGCGTTATGCTGAACGTTCGTTATAGTCTTAGCGGTAGTCTCTTCCGCATTTTTAACAACGCGGAATTTTGCACCTATTTTCATAACGAATCTGACTAATTTTGCACCCACTCTAGGTAAGAGGGAGAAAATAATAACCATGCTCGGCATAAACAAACAACATACCAATCCGATAATACCCAACACGTTAAATACGTTAATCAACGGAGATATGAGTTCGGTCGGGATATTGAAGGTGTTTGCATTAATAAATACTAAACTGAAAATGCCTAATATAACGAAAGCAAGCTGATTCAAAAAGAAGGTTGCAATAGGTACGGAAGATGCTACACCACCGTGAACGCCGTGCTTGGATAAGTGATATATCTCAAAAGGTTGACCGCCAACGGCAAGAGGAGTAACGTTATTGTAATAAGTACCGATAATACCCGTTTCCATGCTAGTTTTAATATGGAATCTGCCAGTCATGGACTTGCACATAATTGCAATCTTAAGCCCTTTGCAACTATACTGTACACAAAGAGACAGTAGAGCACATACCAAGAAATACCAACCTTTAGAGAAAATTGCGTTTATTGCATCGGGAGATGCAAACTCTTTACCCTCGCCCGGTGAAAAATCGTTGTATGCAGTAAACGCAAGTACACCTACTACGAAAACGATAAATACTGCGACGGTAATGCGCTTAAAAATCTTTTGTCGCTTGCCGACGTTATCTTCTTGTACTCCCTCTGTTCCTCTCGTTTTGTATCCTTTTGCCTTTTTTGCAGCCCTTTTATGACGCTCAATGTGTTCTTCGTGGGTCAAATCACACTCGCAATTTTTACACAAAGTAGAGCAGTTTTTCTGCTCTTCGGGATTTTTTATTTCGTTTTCATTGGTTTCTATAAAATTTTTTCCCATAATACCACCATTATATAGTAATTTGCGCCCTTTGTCAACACAAATCTCGTTTTTCGCACATCAACCTCTTTTGGTCTATTATACGCCGATAAACGAGTTTTTAATCGTCAAAAAGCAAATCAGGACGTTACCCTTTTAATATACTCAAGTAGTATACGGGTAATGCGGACCAACCGTGGCACAAGCTTCCCGCATTATCAAAATCTTTCTCTCCTAACTCCGTTTCCCAAAAACTCGTTGCGCCTTGATCCAACATTTTAGAATATACGGTTTTTATATCATCTAGCACCCAATCGCGATATTTCTCTTTATCATAAGACAACAACGCATCGTATTTAAAGCATTTCATCGACAAGGTCAGTTTCGTCCAATCGTTACTCGTCGTGAGTTTGTCACAAATACGAACTACTTTATCCTGATCCGCCGCCCCACATAGTACGCACACGCATTGACCGAGTTCGCTATAAGACTTATCCTCTTTACTCATAAAGTAATACCCCACGCTCTCGTCGTAAAACTCTTGGTTTATAGCCTCGTTTATCTCTTTTGCAATAGCGCTGTAGCCGTCCACTCTACCGATTTTTTGGCAAATATATCCCATATGGCGAAGCGCTATTGAAAATAGTGCGTTCAACACGACGTCCACTCTCTCGGGATCCGATCTATAGGGTTCACTAGACAAACTATCGGAGGACCATTCGTAGAAATTCCAAAATCTCTCACCCGTAAACGTGCGAACTAACCCATTCTCGCCACGCCTTTTGATAAAGACGTCCATAATGCTCTCAAGTTTATTATAAATTTCTTTTGCAAAATCCCAATCGTTTGAATAATCACAATACTCCCTTACCTCGGTAAAATAATGTAAACTAAACGACGGAATGGTCAAATCTACGCCTGCAGGCGCACAAATAGATAAAAGTCCGTCCGCTCTTTCGTCTTTAGAGAAAAGTTTCAAAGACGCGCGCGCAAATTCGTACTCAGAAAAAGCGTAATATCCGCAAAGCATTTGGTTTCTACTGTCTAAAGCGTACAGAGCTTGTTCTCTCCACGGACAATCCTCGTAATGGTCGTGCATGCAAAGTAAAAGCGTTCTAACGCAAGTGTCGTAGATAGGTTGGAGTTCTCTATCTTGACACTCGTATTTTTGAATCTCAACGGGATAAATTCGAGGGATAATATCAACCACCAAATCGTCTAAATCACTCTCGCTCTTTATCTCTACGTATCTCATACCCAAGCGAATAAAGTAGCCCGTATAATCGTTCTCTCCTTCCTTCGCTACGTAATCGATAGAAAAATCACGAGTATCTATAATATCTCTAACCCAACCGTCTACCACGTGTTCGCCCCAACAAATTTTTATATTTTGCTTTTTGTTAGAGTTAAAACGCAAGCGGAATATACCCACCTCTTCACGAGAAAAATCAAAAAGATAGCGGTTTTTATCAGATTTTATGAGTTTACCAGAATAAGCACTCAAGTTTTCAAGTTTCTTTATGGGACGGGGCAAAACCTCCCCTCCTTCCACTATAAATGAAGGCGCAAATCCTACAATGTCCCCCATCTTCCAACCGTCTTCTTTCGTGGAATCGTATAGATAGGTAAAACCTAACTGTCGATTAATTTCTTTTTCACGATACGATAGATATGTAGGACTAATTCTTGATAAAACGCTCTCGTCCGACTTAGATAAAACCTTATCTCCCGAAATTACCTCGAAATATAATCCCGCTTTTCCTGTAAAATAGGTCTGCGTATCTTTTCCGTAATACCAAACCTCGAAAGCGAGGATATTTTCGCCCACCTTTACGTAATCTTGAAGATTATATTCCGTGTAAATCTTATAATGCGGAAAATCGGGATATTGACCGAAATCTACAAGTTTACCGTTAATATAAAATCCATAATTAGAGTCCGCAGACACACGCAAAATCGTATCCTTGCTCAAGTCGTCTATATTAAATTTCGTCAAAAACTCTACGTGCTCGTCCGCTTTTGGACTTTTATTTTGCCAAATCCATGAGTTTTTCCAAGTTTTCATATCTCGTTTTCCTCTTTATCCAAATTCTTCTATATCTTTTGCTCGTGTTGACTACACAAAATCTATCTGCGCCTTATCACATATTCTCGGCGTATTTATTCAATAGCTCTTCGAGTTTTGCCCACTCTCTTTCACTATCAATTTCTTCCAACCGTCCGTCGTCTGCGTATCTTGCAGCCCCAATATTACCTGCAACGCTATCAAAAAATACTACGTATTTCTTTTTGGTTTCCTCACTCTCGTAGGTGAACAACACGGCGCAGTCCACAACCTTACCGTCCTCGCCCATCATCTGAATAGTTCTATCTTTTTCCTCGCTTTTCATCTTCTCTTGAGCGATTTTTGCAACGTATTCGCGCGCTTTTTGCAACAAAAGATAGCTTTTTACCCCGTCTTTCGTATGATTTGCGCCATTTTTATCTTCTTTTATAAAATTATCTATCTCCTCGTCCGACACGGAAAAACCTTCATCTATTGCAATTTGTTCGAATACGAGTTCGGCAGAGAGTGCGAGTTTAACGTCCTCACGAATACGCTCTTTGTACTCGTCCATACTAGAAACGCCTGCGTATTGCAACATAATTTCAATAGGCATTCCGTACTTCTTGCTCTGCTCCTCAACGCTCTTGACTTGTGCGTCTATGCGAGAAGTTATAAGAACTTCGGGTATATCGATTTTTACCGAATTTATAATAGCGGTTACGAAATCGGCAAGATATTTTTCTTGGCTTTCTTTTTCCCTTTTTTGCTTGAGTTCTTCGCGGACCTTTTCTAGAAGTTCTTGAACCGTGCTTGCGCCCTTGTAGTTTATTTCCTTAACTAAATCATCGTTTAATTCGGGTAAAACCTTGCGTTCCACACTGTGAAGATAGATTTTAAATACCGCCTCTTTACCTTTCAAACTATCCAAGTATTGTTCGGGGAATTTGACCGTTATATCACGACTATCCCCCTTTTTCATACCAACGATTTGCTCTTCAAATCCGGGGATAAACTGACCTGAGCCAATCTCTAAAGAATATTTATCCGCCTTTCCGCCCTCGAAAGCTTCGCCGTCCACGAACCCTTCGAAATCTATCAAAACGATGTCGCCCCATTCTACCGCCTCGTTTTCTAAAAGTTCGGCGCGAGCTCGTGAGGATAGAACGTTTTGGATATATTTGTCAACCTCGCTTTGAGCCACGATAACGGGGGCTTTGTTGATCTTGATGTTTTTATAATCTCCCAATACGACGTCGGGGAATACCTCAAGCTCGGCAGTAAAGGTAAAACCTTTGTCGTGATGTAGCGTTTGATCCACGACTTTAACGATAGGATCTCCTATAGGTTTTATCTTTCTATCGTTTACGACCTCTTTAAGCGCGCTTTCTATAATATGGCTCACTACGCTCTCGAAATTGTTTTTGAAAAACTCTTCAGACGAACCCGAAATCCCTTCTTTTTGAAGCTTGCACGCGTTTACTTCGCGTTGTACTCGCCCGTCGTCCACCGTACACGTAATAACCAATCTGTTATTTGAAATTTTTTCAACGTTAGTAATCATAATATCTCCTTGTTTTACAATCTGCTATTTTTTTGCGACAACTATGGGTTGGTAAAAGCCCGTTTCTTCTGGGAATTTCCACTCCACTTCGCGACAACCGTGTTTTAATAATAAACCAGTTAACTCCGCTCTCCTTATCGCTCTATATTTACAATCAAACTTATTGACTTTGAGTTCTGCTTCGTCCTCTATTAAGTATTGGGTAAATTGATAAATATCCCCACTCCAACTCCAAATCTGAAAAGCAACCCTTCTACCCTTATCACACTCATGAATATAGGGAGGAGAGTAGGTTGGTTTTGAGAGTATTAACTCGTCGTAATCTCTAATGCTACCAAGGAATATTCCGTTTGGCGAAATTTGACCAACTATGCTCTTTATTGCCTTTTCTAAATCTTTCGTTGTGAGCATATGAGGTAGCGCGTTGTCCATACAAATTACTGCATCAAATTGCTCCCCAAAACTCTTATCAAGTTCACAGAAATCGGCGTGAGTAAAGGAAATATCGAGATTTTGTTCCTTTGCTCTACTCTTTCCTTGTTCCAGTTCTCTCTCACTTATATCCGACGCTACGACACTGTAGCCTAACTTCGCTAAACCTATCGACTGCGTACCAATACCACACGCGCAGTCAAGGACTTTTGCCGATCTATCTAACCCCGCTTTTTGGAAAAGCTCGTCCAAAATAACGCCTTGTTCTTCAGACTCGTTATTCCAATCAAGAAACAGTTTATCGTACTGATCGGCTAAATCGTCGTAAAATTTTTGTACTATATTCATCTAATTTCCTCTTGAGTCTTAATAACCTATATTCGACTTAGAATAACGCTCGGACTCAAACTCTTGAATATTTATCTCAATAGACGTCAAATTCAACGATTCACACACCACGCTCGTCACCCTATCTCCTATCAATTTCGTACCCATAGGGGTGTAAAAATGAACCCAATCCGAACGATACTCGTCAGGAAAAGACTCCGTTAGAGAATAAAGATCGTTTATAACGGTATCGGTATCGGATAGAGCGTGAATAGCAACTTCGTTATACCGACGTATCGTCTCGTTGTGCCTTGTGAAATTGGGAGAACTCATAGCTTCGTTGACCTTGGTCGAGGTAGCGAAAACCATTTTGGCGTTAGGAAAGAGAAAACGCAATCTTTTATCTATCCTCTTTATTGCCTCACCGTAATACGAAAGCGAAGTTAACGGCTCGTCCCCAAAAAGTTCTAATGCGTCCCAAAGCCCTGCGTTCCAATGCACCAAGTCAACGTCCGAGCCCCAATTTCCACTCTCTTTCCATTCGTGAGCGTAACGCAAAACGTACTCTGCAAATCTACAGTTTTCAGATGGATAAAAAACCTCTGCCGATTCTCTCATTCTCTCTTTTACGTACTTATCGTATCCCATTCTAATAGAATCGCCGATTAAAACTATCTTTTTCATTTCCTACTCCTTAATACTCAAAAAATGTCCTTGTTGTATTTTTTCATAGCATGAAAAGCTATAGTTATGCCTATTATCATACCGATAGCCATGATGACAATACCGATATAAGATAGTGTCTCGTTGACCAAAAACTCGGAAAGTCCGATAAATATACCGTTCACAATAACGGTAACGCCTATTACGATCATGCCCAAACCTACACGTTTTCCAAAAGGTAGCCTGTCTTCTTCGCTAACCCGACTTCTATGGTAAGAGTGTAACATGGATATATTGCCTTTTCTATTCAATATTCCTATCACGATACACAATGCGCCAACGAGTATCGGTACGACGATACCTATTATCCCTTCGGTTGCGTTTATGGAAGATAATAGATTTGTTATCATCACTTTCTCCTAATCTAATTATTAAAAACCTTGACTTTTACTTGAGCCGTGAGTTTGCCCGTGCAAACGACAACAAAATTTTTCGCCACATCATCATTACTACTGCAAATCAAACCTTTCTTTTAAAGTTTCCAAATACTTCGTTGACTTTTTCAAAACTTGCAAAGGCATCGGGACGGTTTTTGAGAATTTTCATCATTTCTCCAATCTGTCGTTTGTTGATTATACATACCAACATATATTTATCAGTATCCGAATACATCCCGTGAACTTTTATCTCGGTAACTCCATGCTTTAGTCGAGTCATCAATTCTTCGGAGAGTTCGTTTGGTTCACTTGTCACGATCTCAAATTTGTAACCGCTTTTAATTCCACTAAGTCCGTTATCGACTATAATATCTGCTATAAATAAATTCAGTAGGGTACAAATTACGGGAGTTATTTTCATTCCATACACAAAGAATGCTATAAACACAACGCTCGCGTCCATAATAAAAGAAACGTAGGCAATATTAGTTTCTGGCCTTGCTTTTTTAATCAAAGCAGAAATTCCGTACGTGCCTCCGCTCGCCCCAAATCTTTTGAGCATAATAGAAAAACCAAAACCAGAAATCACTCCCGTAGCGATACAGGCAAATACAATGTTAAAATCTTCCCCATTTGTTTGAGAACAATAAGGGTTTGCTCCTATTGATTTGTAAAAATAAGGGATAAACGACTGCACGAGCATATATATACTCAACATAAGTCCCAATTTTTTGTTAACTTTTGCGCTAACCAAAATGAAAATCGGCAAATTAAAAGCAACCATCAAAATTGACCAACTAACTTTATCCGCTAATAAATAATGTGTAATTGTAGCAAGTCCACCTACACCACCCGGAGCAAAACCGTTACTGTTTTGAAAGAAATGATATGCAGTACCAACTATGATTCCTGCGATAATCGCAAATAAAATGTCAGAACTCAACGTTTTGAACTTAACTTTTTTCATGATTTTCTCCTAAATGGCGTCTTATTTATTACGCGTTAAACACACTATCGTCTCAACGTGCTTGGTCTGCGGAAACATATCAAACGGTTTGACGTAATTTATCGAGTATTTCGTGGTCAAGGTTTTCAAATCTCTAGCTAGGGTTGCAGGATTACACGACACGTAAATTATCTTATCAGGTTTACACTCTAAAACTGCCTCTAACACCCTCTCGTCACACCCTTTTCTAGGCGGATCTAGTATAATGGTAAATCTTTCTCTTGCGTACTCCAAGCGGAGTTTTTTGCAAAGTTCGGGTAACACGCGCGCACAATCTCCGACTTGGTTCACAACTTTATCTTGCACGCCGTTTTTTCGTGCGGTATCGTCTGCGTCGTATACAGCATCTGGTATAATCTCCACTCCGTATACCTTTTTGGCGACTTTTGCGCACAACACGCTCATAAGCCCCGCGCCAGAGTAGGCGTCTATCACGATATCGTCCTCTTTTATCTCGGATACAACCTTAGAGTATAGCGCGTCACGCACGTAATCGTTGACTTGAGCAAAGGATAAGGGAGAGAGTTCGTATCTTACGCCTAAAGCGCGAGAAACTAATTTATCCTCGCCAAAAATCTTCACGCATCTATTGCCCAACACGACGTTAGTGTCCTCTTCGTTGATATTTAGATAGAATATACCGTTTTCGTATAGTTTGGACAAGTCTTCACTAAGTTTATCCAAATGCGGAACACTCTCACGCACGACCACCAAGGTCACCATAGTTTTGTCCCCTGCAACGCGAGCGGTTAGCGCGCGCAAAATTCCCTTTTTATTTCTCTCGTCGTACACGGACAAAGAATACTTATTCGCCCAATCCGTAACGCATTTTATAAGTTTTTTGGACCACGCACTCAGCGCACATTCCGGTATTCCCACCACTCTATGGCTTCTCTCGGAATAAAAACCTAATACGACACCCGATTTATCCATTGAAAAGGGTAGGGTGAGTTTGTTTCTCGTGTCAAACTCTTTTATAGAGGGGTAGACCTCGTCCACCTCAAAATCTATACCGCCCACGTTATGTAAAGTCTTTTGTACGCTATCTTTTTTGAGTTTTAGTTGAGCAGAGTAATTTAGATGTTGTAAATCACATCCGCCACAACGAGTAAAATACTCACACGGAGCGCTTCGTCTATCTTTAGATCGCTCTATCACATTCAAGACTTTAGCGTACGCGTAACCTTTTTTGACAGAGAGAATCAACGCCTCTACTCTCTCTCCGACCAAAGCGTAAGGAATAAAGACGGCGTAACCGTCTACGTGCGCCACGCCTTCGCCAAACGCGCCGTAACTCTCGATATTTAGTTGTAAAACCTCGTTTTTAATCATCTAAATAAATTTGCCGCCCCTATAATGCCAGCTTTATTTCCCAAAGTTGCACAAGCAACCACCGTTCTTGCAAAATCTATCCCACCGTAGATATTCTCGTCCACGTATTTTTGTAAAGGTATAGTGAGTTTATCTCCCTCCGCTGAAATACCGCCACCAATCAAAATCATTTGCGGTCTGAATATATTCGCGAGGTTTACAAGACCGTAGCCCAAATCGCCCAAAAACTCGTCTAAGAGGTTCTTTGCGACCTTACAACCCTCGTCAAGGGCATAAAACAAAGTTCTTCCGTCCACAACCCCCTCACGCTCTTTTACCTTAGCAAGACGGGATCTAGGATATCTTTGAATTTTCTCCTCCACTCTTTTTATAAGCGCGCTTGCCGAAACCTCGGCTTCCATACAACCATATTTCCGCAACCGCAAAGATGTTTGCCACCTATACCCATGTGACCAATTTCCCCACCTAAGCCTTTACCGCCTGCAAAAGGTTTGCCGTCCGCGACTATTCCGCCACCAACACCCGTACCGAGCGTTACGAGTATAACGTCCGACATACCCTTTCCTGCGCCGTACAAGCACTCGCCGTAGGCTGCTGAATCAGCGTCGTTTATAATTTTTACGCTCATTCCACTCGCCTCTTCAAGATATTTCCCCAAAGGCGCGTTTTCCTTAAATAAATTACAAGAGTACTTTACCTCTTGCGTGGTTACGTCCACGATACCGGGCACTCCGACTCCAATGCCGGGGACGTCGGACTTAGCTAGACCGTTTTTATCTAAAACGCTCTCCACGAGTTTTGCGGTAGCCACCGCTATATCCTTTGCTCCCGTCAAGGGAGTAACTACGGACTCCGAGAAAACTATAGTTCCGTTTTCATCAACGAGTCCACATTTAATGCTCATACCACCTATATCAACGCCAATATAAAACATATCAAATTCCTCCGTATAACAGTTTATCATTTTTCCCTCTCATTTGCAATACAAAACGAGAAATAAGTCTACTAAATCGCTAAATAAAAAAAGCGACTAAGTCGCTTTTAGGGATTTAAATTGAATAACTTAAAAAACTCAACTTTTGACAAGTCGAGTTTTCTTTTGCTCACGCAAAATAGATTGCATTAAAGTTGATTTTAGCTTATAATAAACTCACCGATAAATAAGAATTTGACGGAGCATTGATATGATATTAAAAAATATTTTAATTGTTGTTAAAGACATAGAGAAATCGAGAAAATTCTATCACGACTTGTTTGGTATAGATTTGATGCTTGACAATGACGGCAATATGATTTTAACAGAAGGACTTGTCCTTCAAGACGAGAAAATATGGAAATCGTTTTTAAATAGAGATATTGTGCCCAAAAGTAACTCTTGCGAATTGTATTTTGAGGAGCAGGATATCGAATCATTTATTAAAAAATTAGAAAAACTATATCCTTCGATTGAATATGTAAATCGTCTTATGACACATAGTTGGGGGCAACGAGTAATCCGCTTCTACGACTTGGACGGTAACTTGATCGAAGTAGGAACACCGGTGTAATCAACAAATTCTAATTTATCGATTTGTTGTTTTTGTGGAAAATCTTTGTAGGTATAGCACACTATACTTTCAAATGAAAGTCGTGTGTTTTGCAAAGCAAAAGAAAAGGATAGCAAAATTTTTGCTATCCTTTTATAGTTTCTAAAAATCCCTATGTCTATTGCGACTAAGTCGCTCTTTTAATCTTGTTTACTCGGCAAACATTCAATAAGTTCAACCTCGCTATCCGTCGTTATCTCAAATTTTCCTCGTGCCGAATACGGAAGGAAGAAATATTCTCCTTTTTTGATTTTTCTCGTGTAACTATCCCCTTTTATCTCGCCCTCTCCACTCAAACATATGTATACGCAAGGCGCAAAGGTAGGAGTAAAGCTACCACCCTTTTTAATCAAGTGTCTATTTTCTGCAAAACAAGTGGTGTCCGCGTAATCTATAAGCACCTCTTTTTTGTAGTTGCCCTCGTCTATCACGACGCGCGGAGTAACTTTTGCGTATCGTACCGCATTATCTCCGTAGATATCGTAATTTATAGCGTCTAGCGCCGTGGATTTGTCAAGACCTATATATTCTTCTTCGTAACTAACGTGATAATCTCCTATCCATCTTTCGGGTTGTATGGTAAAGTCGGTAGGCTCTTGTACCTCTATCACGGTACAACCTGCGCCTATTGCGTGAATAAGCCCTGCCTTGATTAGCCAAATATCTCCTACCCTCGCCTCAACACCGTGCAAGAGTTTACCCATTACGTCACGCTCGTACTCACTGCGCTCTTCTAGTTCGCTAAGCTCTTCTTTAGTTATTTTGTCCTTGAAACCAAAGTATAGTTTAGCGTTTTCTCTCGTTGCAACTACGAGCCAAGACTCCGTTTTACCGTACTCGCTATTAAAGTGTTTTCTAGAAAACTCTTTAGTTGGGTGAACCTGAAAAGAAAGCCTTATCGAACTATCCAAAAACTTAACTAAACAGTCGTAGACGTACGGACCGCAAAGATCTTTCTCGTAATCTCTTAATAAGTCGTCAAAGTAGAGTTTGGTGTCTTTCACCACGGCTACTCCGTCACGCTCGCCAAAGTACACGGGATTTATTGCTTTTACCTTACTTGCCACCCACTCCTCTGGAAAACTTCCGTCCACGCACTCCCCTTTATCCGTAAATTCCTTTTCGTATCCCGCGCCACCAAGATAGGTTCTATACACACGGTTAGGCTCGAAAAATATCGGCTCTCGAACAATCTTTTTAATATCCATATTATACGGGCATCTCCTTGTGATAGATTTCAAATTTTCCTTCGTCGTATCTAACGCTTACGACCTCGTCGTGCGCTAAGTCTACCTTTACGGTACTATCTAAAACGGTAAGGTTGAAGGAAATCTCCTTATCTTCAGGGTTAAAGAAACGGAATATAATACCTCTGTCTTCCGAGATTTTTGCAACGGGCATACAAACGGGTTTGTCCGTCTTGACCAAAACCTTTTTCTCCCCCGTTCCTATCGGGAATACGTTTATAGCGTACAGTTTTTGGTTAAATAACTCCGCCATACGGCACACCTCGTCCATCGTACCCTTCATTATTCTAAACCTATAGACGTAACGACCGTTATCGATGCGAGGAATATATCTATCGGTAGGATAGACGGTTCGACGACCTAATCCTTCCCCGTCCAAACTCAAAGGATGAGCGCAATACGCTGGTCCACGAAGCAAGGTTATATACATATATCCGTCTTTTACAGAACCCGAATACACTCCGTCGTTTATGACCGCAAAGACCTCACCGTTGGTAGTTTTAACGCCAAGCCATTTTTGATAACTCATCTCGTTGTTTATAGGTTTTTCTTCCACGACGTACGGACCGTCTCCGATAGCCACTCCGTCGGGCACGGGGATTTTAAGTTTTATAAGTTTGTTTTTACCTATAAATTCCGCAGTAACCTTGAGGTCTATAAAATCTGCGCCACTATATCTACGATACTCGACAACAGCTTTATTGTCCTCTTGCACGAAGAAGTTTTCCACCGACTTCATTACCACACCGTCCTCGACTACGTGTTCGGGATATGCGTCGTTTTGGCTTGCTATAAATTTCTTGCACTCCTCCTCGCTCATCAATCTAAAATCTACGGGGTTTTTACCCATAGACAAGGACTCCTCCTTGCTCATACCCCAAGGATCGGCAGTATCGTCGTAGAGTTGGGGGATAATCAAGTTATCCAACACCGCACCCGATACAAACTCCTTGGTGTCTGCCTTTAGCATGGGACGAGAGAAGCGATCCACGTACTTGTCGTCTTTGAAATAAATAGAATATCTTGTTACGGACATGGGTGCAAGTTTTGCTCGAAATACCACTCTTTTACGCCAATCGAGATTCATATTGGACTCTTCTTTTATCTCTTGAGAGGGAATCTCCACACCGTCTTTATAAACGTGGGCTTGATTTTTAATCTCCAAACTCCAATTTTGATTTGCAAGCATAAGTTCGGCTTCCACGAAGTCGTCCACCTCGTACGGCATAGGATTAAAGACGTATATAGGATATTCTCCCGTATCCGCAACCCTCTCTCCCATAGTCAAGTACATAAAAGCGTTCGTTCTATAGTCCTTTGCAACAGACAAACAAGTTTTTAGAAGTTCTACACCGTTATTCTCGCCGTCCGCAACGCAAGAACCGGGGAGAATATCGTGAAACTCCGCTAAAAGCAACTTTTTCTGCGCTTTATACAAAGCCGTCAAATCGGGGTTATAACCTGCAAGGTGCGCCATAGCAAGCATTTTTTCGGTTGCGTACAAGACGTTTTCCGCCTCTCTATGGGCTTGCTTGACTCTAGCCATTGAGGAATAGCAACCCGCCATACAAGTAACTAAAGATTCTTTAATCTCCGTGCTTATTCTAATAGAGTCACGGAATAAATCGTCCAAAGTACTGTGAATTATCTCAAAACCTTCAAGTTTGAGATTTTTAATATCGTTCAAGTCCTTTCTAGACGGTCCGCCACCGTGGTTACCTACACCCCACAATACGCCGTCCACGTCGTCCGCTTCTTTAGATTGATTGGTTATTCTCTCTGCTGCATCGCCAAGCAAAGAGCCGTATCCGGGGAAATTGGCATACACAACGCTATCTCCGCTCGGTCCTACCCAACGATAAAATTTTCCTTCAGGATAGGGAAATTGGTTTATTCGCTTTCTTGGTCTAGTGGACACGTAGCCTTTATAACCGTTTTTAGCAAGTATTTGTACTAATCCGACACTATGACCAAAAGAGTCGAAATTCAAAGCGACTTCGGGAATAATTCCGAATTTTTCTTGGAAATACTTGTGTCCGACCTTAATTTGACGGAGCAAACTCTCCCCTTGAGGCATCAAGCAATCGGGTTGGATATACCAACCACCTATAATACGCCATTTACCCGCTTTTACGAGTTTTTTGATACGCTCGAAAAGTTCGGGAGCGTTCTCTTCTACCGCTTCGTACAACAAAGACTCGTTGTGACAAAAAATATAGTCAAATTCGTCACACAAATCACACGCCGTCTTAAAAGTCGCAAGCGCCGCCGAAATACCTTCGTCAAAGGTCCAATGCCAAACGGGATCTACGTGAGCGTTACACACCAAATGCAATCTTTTCATAAAATACTCCTTAAAGGTTATACCTAAATTATGCAATAATTAAAAAAAATGTGGTATAACAATATTATCCTTTTAGTTGTATAAAATTGACATTATTGGATAAAAGTTATATAATATGCACGAGGTGGATTATGAAAAACACGAAAGACGTAATATCGGCTACCTTTCATCACGGAGAAAAGGTGTCTTTGACCGACTTTTGGCAAGATACGGGGGTAATTTGTCCTAATAGCAAATTTTTCTACGTTTTGGACGGGGAAATAGTATTGAAAACGGAGAGTGAAGAGATTATAGCTCGACAAGGAGAAATGGTTTTACTCCCTGCAGGTATTAAACACGATTTTCATCTAACAGACAAAAGATACGCCAAAAAATATTGGATGCACATAGATATCAGCCTAAACGGCGAAAATCTTTTCGATTATTACACCCTTCCCTACAAAATCTACGTTGGGCAAAACGATCACCTAAAAAGTTTGTTTGAAACCGTGCTAAGATACGGCAACGACCAATCTTTATCTAGCAAACTAACGGCGTCTTCTGCGCTATTGTCCTTAGTGTCTTTCTACGTTGAACACTCCTCTTTTTTGGATTCACAAAAGGACGACGAGATAGATATTGCAATCAAATACGTCAAATCCCACTACACGGAAAAATTTTCTTTGGACGAATTATGCGCTATATCGCACCTCTCGAAAGGTCATTTTTTGAGAAAGTTCAAGGAACGCACCGGTCACACTCCTATGCATTACGTCAACAAACTCAAAATAGACAAAGCAAAAACCATGATAGAGCAATCCAACCAACCTATAAACACCATAATGGAGAGTCTAGGCTTTTACGATAGCGCTCATTTTTGCAAACTATTCAAATCTTTTTGCGGATACTCGCCAAAAGAATTTCGCGCCCACAACTATTACCGTAAAATGAACGAGAAGATATAAAAAAAGGAACTTTTCAGTTCCTTTTTTCTTTACTTATCCAAAAGTATGGCAAATCCCTCGCCTGCTTTAGTGTTTACGGTCAAGCTTCTGCCTTGGAATAAATATTCTTGTCCACCGAATATATAACTACCCGTTACGTATTCGTCAAAATTTATCGTGATTGCGCCATTTGTCCTTATCGTATTGTTGCACACGAAATAGAGTTCTTGATACTCTGCCCCAACGCCCTCTCTGTACTCGTTGTTATTCGAGCAATATTTCATATGGCTAACCAAGTTATTAACACCAGACGAAGACTTAAATCTCCAATTAAACGACTCATCACGCGCCACTAAAATCTCCGTTGGCATACTCTCTGCTCCCACGTAATTTCCGCTGTAATCGTAACAATTCGGGTTTACGCCATTCTGATAGATATGATCGAGCTCGGCGTTCATGGTCCATTTTGCAAAGGCTTGGGTTTGTTCGTTTGCAAGTTTTACCATTTCGTATATATCGGTAGGTCTACCGTAGCAGTCCATCGCAACTCCACGAGCATTTACACTCGATCCGTAATAAGAATAATAGCCCATTCCCTTAGCGCCAAAAGATAGCGCGGTGTTTATCTGCCACATAATCTCGTTATAATTCGTGCCTTTTGCCTCGTATCTAAATCCGTTCCAACCAGAAAGTTGAATCATCACCCAGAACGGAATACCCGTATTGGTTTTATGATAATTTTTATAATAAATGTCGGAATAGTAATGACCGAGATAGAGTTGCTCGAAATGGCTATTGAGCAAAACACCGTCGTCAAATCTACACGGATAATAGTCGTAAGACAACACTTGAGGCTTAACGTTTTCTATATAGGTGCGGTAATAATAATGATAATCGGGATCTGCAGGCAATCCGCAGTCGTTATAAAAACCGTTTGAGAAAGCCCAAGTAGGCGCATATACTTGCAAGAGGTTTACAAAGAAAAGTTTTCTATCAAAGGTGTTATTCCAAATCTCTATGCCATCGTCAAGATATCCTAACTTTCCTATCGTATCTCCTCGTTGACCTTCATAATCGTCTATCCAAGATCCGTAACCGGGTTCGTCCATAACGTGAACGCCGGCAAAGGAGGGGTATTTAGACAAGGTGTTTATATACATTTTGAGCGTTGCGTCCGTTTGCGCCTTTTGTTCGTTCATAGAGCGCATCGTATAATCTTTATATATCATCATACCGCCGTAAAGCTCAAGTAAATCGTACACCTCTTCATACTGCGTTTTTCGTCCGTCACGATTCATAGAATTCAAATCGTTGGATAAAATGACGTTTATACCACCGTTTATAGTATTCTCTACCGCTTTTTCTATACCAACTCCGTAGGTAGGATCGGCAACGTTGCGATTTTCCTCGTATTCCGTGCCGTGCGTATTCAATGCTCTCGTTTTGAACTCGTTAACCGTCATAATGGGCATAACGTCCTCGCCTAAAAACTCGTAGGAGTATTTAGGAACGTAATACTCTTTTTCGCCCGCATTTTTAGAATATGTTTTGCCGTACCCCGACTCATCTGATCCATAAAAACAAAGTTCCCCGACCTTATTCACGCTTGAGGGCAAGGTTATATTAGATAGCATAGGACAATCTCTAAAGGCAGAATCTCCTACCTCTATTAAATTTTCCCCAGCAAAAGTCACGAGGTCCAACCCCCAACAATCACGAAAAGCGTCGTCCTCTATCTTCTCAATCGTATTGGGCACAATAACGCTCCCAATATTAGAGGAGCTGAATGCACCGTAACCAATAGTTTTAACGATATATCCATCTATTTCAGAAGGAATAAAAATATCGCTTTTGTTGTCGGGATTCAAAAACTTAGTAATGATAGCCTCGCCTTCTACGACTTCGTATTCGTATTCTGGGATATCGTCGTTTGCGTAAAACTCTATCACCCTACTTCTAATCTCGCTCGCTCCTTTACCAGAATAGACTCTAACCTCGTAAAGTCCCGCGGGCATACCGTATAATGCTACGCCAAATTTACCCGTTTCACCCTTCGTGAGCCCTGCAAAAACTTTCTCCTCTCCGTCAGGACAACTAATCACGATACCGTAGTCGCTTGCACTAGGATTCACTTGACCGAATACGATATTTGCAGTACCGGGATATCCTCCCTCCTCGTACTCGCCTATAAATATATCCTCGCTAATGATAGCAAAACTATCATCTACTGCGTACGCGATAGTGAGTGACAAGCAAAATAGAATAACTGCTGACGTTATAAGCACTAATCTTACTAATTTTTTCATATTTTCTCCAGCGTAAAAAGTTCTCTTTTTTTGTATACCACAATACGTTCTTTTTGTCAAGGCATGACAAATTAAAACGGCAACTTTTAAGTTGCCGTTTTTTTGAGTTAGTTATTTATTCAAAAGAATTGCAAATCCTTCGCCGGCTTTGGTGTTGACCGTCAAAGTTTTTCCTGAGAAGGTCTTCTCCACGCCACCGTAGATATAACTACCAGATACCGATTTTTCAAAGTTTACCGTTATCTCGCCGTCGTCTTTAGACTGAGTACCGTTGTTACATACGAAATACAACTCTCTAGTGTCACCAGCTACGCCTTCTATATACTCGTTGTTGTTTGCGTAGTAGGTCATATGGCTTACGAGGTTCGGAACACCACTTGAGGACTCAAACGCCCAATCGTAACTAGACTTCGGTGTGAACATATAGGCATCTATAATCTCACTGTTGGGGTTTGCGCCAGACTGATAGATGTGATCTACGTCTGCGTTCAAGAGCCATTTTGCCATTCCTTGAGAGTGTTTATTCGCCTCAACTACGTCGTCGTACGCAGGTCCTTTAGATCCGTCTATATTCATCGGGCAATTTCCATAGTTGGAGGGATTGCCTTGACCAGATATATCACCGTAGTCCGTAAATACGAAGTACTGATATCCTTTAGATCCAAACGCAAACGCCGTGTTTATCTGCCACATTACCTCACGGTAGGTAGCTTCACGAGAGCCACCGCCCCAAGAAGTACCCCAGCTCGTGATCTGTACGAAGTTCCAGAACGGAATAGTTCTACCTATCTCTTGCTCTGCGTACTCAGTGGTGTAGTAGTGAGTCTTGTACAACTGCTCGAAGTGACGAGCGTTCAAGGTAGGATAGGTTAAATATCCAGGACCACCGTTTGCCCACAAGGGATAGAAATCGTAAGAGAATATCTCGGGTTTTACGTATTTGATATAGGTTTGATAGTAATAATCGTAGTTTGCGTACTGCTCGTAAGAGGACCAGAGTTTATCTACGTTAGGTCCGTAAGCATAGTTATCCGCACCCCAAGCAAAGGCTTTTATAGGAGAGTTTACGGGGAGCAAGTTGACGTAGTAGAGTTTTCTAGTCAAATATTTACCCCATATCTGGTGAGTGTACTGCATGTGAGAAGGAATAATACCGTCGTTAGGCTGATACACAGAGTACTCTCCAAGTCCCGGAACCCAACTTGATACGCCCGGTTCGTCCTCTATGTGATATCCTGCAAAGGATGCGTACTGATCTGCGTAAGAGGCAATAGTTCCTGCTACTCTATCTGCTGCGGACGGATCGTCTGCGGATTGGAAAGAACCAATGCTGTTTTTCATGAGCATCATTCCACCGTACTGCTCTAAATATTCAAACATTTGTTTATAGTGAGTACTCGTCGTGCCGTAACGTGCTTGACCGATACCTATAATGGTGTTAGTACCAGAGTCTACCCAATCTTTAATAACGGATTCCAAGGTTACGTAGTTTGCAAAGTAACCAACGGAGGGCTCGATATATCCACCGATAAACATGGTGTCGTCACCCATAAATTCGTAAACGTATTTATTGGAGTAATATTGTTTTTTCTGCAAGTTGTAAGAATACATCTCGCCGTATTTGGTCTTTTGATCCGCACCTTGCTCAAAATATCCTGCGTTGGGAGCTCCGTAGAAACAAAGTTCTCCAACCGTACCGTCACTAGTCTTATTTACCGAGAAAGGTAGTTTGATTTCAGACAAAGCCACGCAATCACGGAATGCAGAGTCACCTATTTTCTTAAGGGTACTATCTGCCTCAAACACTACGGTATCAAGATCTGCGCAATCACGGAATGCATCGTCCAATATAGTCTTAATACCCTTTTCGATATACACTGCTTGCAAGGAAGAACCTTGGAATGCGCCGTAATAAATACCTTCTATAGGCGTTCCACCAATCTGATCGGGGATAACGAGATCAACCTCGGTGGTAGTCGCTTTAAGTCCGGTTATATACGCCTTACCTGCATATATGCTATAAGTGAACAAACTGTTGGTCTTACCATATACGGTGGTGTCTGCATTGAAGGTCGTGTTGTCGTTGACGGGAGTTTTGAATCCTGCGTCCAAATACCAACCTTCAAAATAGTAAGGTACGTTGTGAGTGCCGTGATCGGCGGGATCTTCGGGCATTCTTACCTTGTAATTTTGAGAACTACCGGTATAACGAGTTGCGTATAACTCGTTGTCGATATAAAACTCTACTTTATAATCGTCTTTTACCGTTACTTCACATTTAGCGATAACGCCGTTAATGTCAGCACAAACGAAGGTCGTGCCTTTACCAATAGCGGTAACGCGAGCATCCACACCGTCGCTAACTATCTCAACGATACCCTCTTTATCTGCGTACCAAGTCAAACCTCTAGATAACGCACTTGAAGGATTTACGGTAGCAGTCAAGGAAAGCTCGTCGCCTTGCTCCATAATTTTCAAGGTTTTGTCAAGGTTAATGGAGAATTCGCCTGCAACTACTATAGTACAGTACGCTTTATCCCCACTAACGGTGGTTGCGTACACCGAAGTAGAACCTAACTTTTTAGCAGTAACCTTACCGTTATTATCTACCGTCACGATTTTTTCGTCAGACGAGGTCCAAGTCAAGTTTCCGTCCGCTCCTTCAGGAGAAATGGTAGCTTTTATGGTGTAATTTTCGCCCACGAACATAGTATATTCGGATACGGCAAAATCAACCTCTATCTTTTGTTTTACGGTTACCTTACACTCCGCAACGAAATCACTGCTTACCGATGCTCTAACGTAAGCTACACCTGCACTAACGCAGGTAATAACACCGTTTTCAACCTTAACTACGGACTCGTCAGACGAGGTCCAAGTAACGTGAACGTATTTGGTATTCAAAGGCAAAACGCTTGCGTACAAGGTATAGTTTTGACCTTCGTAAGGACTCAAAGCCTTAGTTTCCTTGTCGCCCTCACGCATTATTTTAATGCTATCCACTCTATCGGTCAAAGCGTCGAAAGTTTTAGCCTCGCCAAACTTTCTACTAGCCTCATCTCCAACGTAGGCGCGAATAGAATACGTGCCCTCTGCCAAGCCCTCTATACGAGCAGAGAAAGCGCCGTCTTGTGCGATGTTGGTTGATTGGAAGAAATTCTCAATTCCGTTTGAATAAATTACCTTAAATCCGTAATTTTTAGCGGACGGGCTTGCTTTACCGTACGCAACTACGCAACCGACAATCTCTCCGTTTTTAGTAATTTCCTCAATCTTAACGTCTACGGTCTGTACCTCTCCTTCCTCGCCACCCGAACACGCCGAGAGTGCCAAAGTTGAGAGTATTAAGACACCAACTACGATGAGTAATATAATTCTTTTCCAGTTTTTCATAATATCCCCCTGAAAAATTGTTTCAAGAAATAATCGTGTAAAATATCACACGTATCAATAATATATTAAACTGTCAAATTAGTCAATAAATTTGCGGTTTTTGATAAATTTTTCTAAAAAATTTTTTGGTGGTTCCAAAGAAATTCCATATTCCCACAATTTTTTAGCAATAAAAAAGGCGAACGCAATTAGCGTGATACTCTTAACGGAGTATTCACGCTAAACTATGATTGCCCTTGCGTGCAAGTTATAAGTTTAGAGATACTTCGTATCGTTATGATTAGCTTCGCCAAGTTATAGGTTAGATGGGCAATCATATCATAACGCTTGCCGTGCAAGCTCATAACGG
>JAFQWW010000046.1 GCA_017407285.1 Clostridia bacterium | reverse complement strand
GAGCATCTAATATACACCATTTCCGGTGGTAATGGCGTTGAGGATCCACCTGTTCCCATCCCGAACACAGAAGTTAAGCTCAACAGCGCCGAAGGTACTTGGCTGGACACGGCCTGGGAGATTAGGTCGCCGCCGGATTTCCATTAACCGTCTTACGTAAGTAGGACGGTTTTTCTTTATGCTTTTTTTGATATCTTGTTGTACTTATAAGTTCTTGGATCTAATTTTTTGGACGCATTTGGGGGATTTGCGTTAAATATTGCGTTAAAACTTGAAAAAAACGGAAATACGTACTATAATATATCTACTTTTGGTCGAATCTCTCCACTCAACCAACGGTATGTAGACTTTTTTGCGTTTTGCGGATATAATGAAGGCAAGGAGGAAGCTATGAACCAGATTAAGATCGGCAGATTTATAGCCGAATGCAGGAAGAAAAAGGAATTAACTCAGATGCAGTTAGCCGAGAAACTTGACGTTACTGATAGAGCCGTATCAAAATGGGAAACGGGTAGGGCAATGCCTGATACGTCGATCATGCTTGATCTGTGTCAAGAACTCGGAATAACTGTCAACGATTTATTATGTGGAGAGGTGATTAGTATGGAAAATAAAGAAAAAGTTTTGGAAGAAAGATTGCTTGAACTCGTCGAAGATAAAGAGCGCGCTGATAAGAGATTGCTTAATATGGAGATCGTTATAGGCGTTATTAGCGTGCTGTTCCTCTTGGTGATGACCTTTATTCCCAGTTTTGTTGAGATGGAAACGTGGTTAAGAATAACCACGATCGTAGTTGGATTTGTAGTATGTCTAGTCGGTGTCGGTTTTGCTCTGCGAATCGAGCAAATTGCAGGATATTACGAGTGTAAAAACTGCGGACATAGATACGTACCTAAATTTAGTAGCGTTTTTTGGGCGATGCACAACGGTAGAACGAGATATTTGAAGTGCCCCGAGTGCGGAAAAAGAACTTGGAATAAAAAAGTCATTTCAAAAAAAACTGAAAAATAATAATTTTATGAAAACCGTCTTTTAAGGCGGTTTTTTCTTTGCAGATATAAAATTGTATTGAAATTAGGCAAATATATGGTATAATTATTTTGAGGTAAAATATGGCAAGTAGTAAAGATTATCTTCAATACGTTTTGGAGTACTCAAGTGAGTTATCCTATAGAAAAATGATGGGTGAGTATTTGATTTACTATAAAGGGGTACTTATTGGAGGAATATACGACGATAGATTTTTACTTAAAATTACTCCTACCGTGCAAAAGATAGGTGAGGACGTGAAACGTGCTATACCGTATGACGGAGGCAAGGAGATGATAATGATCGAAAACCTCGATGATAAAGATTTTACGATGACCTTAATTCAAAAGGTTTACGAAGATCTAAAATAATATTTTATATTGTATATACCATATATAATATATTATATATTGTAATATAAGCAATAAATAGGGTGTGTTCACTTGACGACTCGTTTATTAGCTCAACTCATGTTTCACTCAAAGACATAAAGGCGTTAAAAATTCAAAAAAATTTTATCAAAAAGGGGAGAGGGGCTAAAAAAGCTTGATTTTTTCTCTCTTTTTTTGTACAATAAACACAATATCTTGTGGGATAATTTTTTAATTAAACTAAATAAAAATTTCTTAAAAATCTATTGATTTTCAGTTGACACGGATTGACAATTTTGATATTATATTTAGGCTGCACTATTGTAGGGATGATGCAGGAGGTTACTTTTTTGAGGGTGTTTTACTCATCAAGATAGTTTCTGCGGACCGAATGTCGGGGTATCCGACGAGGTAAATTTCGTGCACGAGGATATGAGGCTGACGAGCCTTTTATTTTGAGTGACAGCATGACACACACGGCATAGTGTACGAGGTTTGCGTAAAAAACATTTTTTAGGAGGTACTTGTATCATGGCAAGTCAAAAAATCAGAATTAAACTCAAAGCGTACGACCACAACTTAATCGATGCTTCCGCAGAGAAGATCGTTGAAGCAGTTAAGCGTACCGGCAACAAGGTATCCGGTCCCATACCTCTTCCTACTGAGAAGGAAATCGTGACCATTTTGCGTGCTACTCACAAATATAAAGATTCTCGTGAGCAGTTTGAACTTAGAACTCACAAGCGTTTGATTGATATCTACAATCCTACTGCAAAAACCGTTGATTCTCTTATGAAAATCGACCTTCCTGCAGGTGTAGACATCAAGATTAAGCTTTGATGAAATACAGTTGGAGGTGAACTTTATCTATGAATAAAGCAATCATTGGTAAGAAGTTGGGCATGAGTCAAATATTTGCCCAGGATGGAAAGGTTATTCCCGTTACCGTAGTTCTCGCAGGTCCCTGTCCCGTTGTTCAAAAGAAAACGGTTGAAAAAGACGGATATGCAGCATTACAAGTAGCATTCGAGGACGTTAAAGAGTCCAGAATAACCAAACCCGTAATCGGTCAGTTTAAGAAAGCAGGCGTTGCTCCCAAGAAGTACTTGAGAGAAATCCGTCTCGAAAACTGCGACAGTTACGAAATCGGTCAGGAAATCAAATGCGACGTATTCGCAGCAGGAGATCACGTTGACGTAGTTGGTACTAGCAAAGGTCACGGTTTCTCCGGTACGATCAAACGTTGGAACACCCATCGTGGTCCCATGGCTCACGGTTCCGGTTATCACAGAGGCGTTGGTTCTTTGAGTGCAAACTCCGATCCCTCTCGCGTTTTCAAAAACAAGAAGATGCCCGGTCAGTACGGTGTTGAGCGCGTAACGATTCAGAACCTTGAAGTTGCAAAGGTTGACGCAGAGCGTAATCTTTTGCTCATCAAAGGCGGAATCCCCGGCGCTAAAGGATCGCTCGTAGTCGTAAAGCAGTCCATTAAAGGTTAAGGAGAGATTGAGCAATGAAAATTAACGTTTATAATATGAGCGGCAACGTAGTTGGTGACATCGAGCTCAATGAAAGCGTATTCGCAGTTGAATACAAAGAAGCTCTTATTCATCAAGTTGTAGTTGCACAGCTTGCTAATAAAAGACAGGGAACCAAATCCACGCTTACCCGCGCAGAAGTTCGCGGAGGCGGAATTAAGCCTTGGAGACAGAAAGGAACGGGACGTGCTCGTCAGGGTTCTATCCGTGCTCCTCAATGGATACACGGTGGCGTAGTTTTTGCTCCGAAGCCCAGAGATTTCTCCCAGAAAGTTAACAAAGAAGCAAAGAGAGTTGCTATGCGTAGCGCTTTGAGCGCTAAGATCGCTAACGGCGAACTTATCGTTTTGGACGAACTCACTCTTGCTGAAGCAAAGACCAAAAACGTTGCTGCTGTTTTGAAGGCGTTGAACCTTGACAAACGCACCTTGTTGGTCGTAGAGAACGATTGTGAGAACGTTAAGAGAGCTTCTGCTAACATCGCAAAACTCACCTTGACGAACGCTGATCTTCTCAATATATACGATTTGGTAGCTAACACTGCTTGCGTTATCACCAGTGCTGCTATCAAGAAGATCGAGGAGGCATACGCAATATGAACGCTTACGACGTAATTAAACGCCCTATACTTTCAGAGAAAAGTTACGCTGGTATCGGCGTTAAGACTTACACCTTTGAAGTTGCAAAGGCTGCTACTAAAACCGAAATCAAACTCGCTGTTGAAAAGATTTTCGAAGTTAAAGTTGCTAAAGTTAACACTGCTAACTACGACGGAAAGATCAAGAGACAGGGAAGAAGCGAAGGTAAAACTAGCGCTTACAAGAAAGCAGTAGTTACCTTGACCGCAGATAGCAAGGCTATCCAGTTCTTCGAGAGTCTTGCATAAGGAGGAGTAAACAATG
>JAFQWW010000045.1 GCA_017407285.1 Clostridia bacterium | reverse complement strand
AACCCCATCATAGAGAATTAGACCTATTTAGAAAATAAACGAATATTTCCAACCGCCACCAAAAGTGTGGCGGTTTTTTTAGATTTGCAAAATCCGTTATATAATGTTATAATTAAAATATGAAAAAATTTGCTAAATACAACGTATATTCTGAAAACCAATGGGTGTATCCCGACGACGAAATCACGAGCGCTAACACTCGCCTACTCGATTTGGACGTAGCGAGGGGTGGTAACGTACTTTGCCAAATACTGACCGACGTCGAAGTTCAAGAAAACGAGCCTTTTGAGATAGATATAAAGGGTGCGTCTTGTTTGACCTTTACCCCCTATCAACTAGTCAAGGTTAAGGTCAAACTCAACAGTGCGCCACAAGGTATATCGCACACCACAGACGACTACGAATCGGTCAAAGACTTCGTCACTCGCAAAGCGCCCTTCGAGGTTTACGACGCTACCGCGCCTATGGATAAAGTTTTCTTGCACGAAGGTAGACTTGGTATTGCTTTACGCTTCTATGCAAAGCAAAACGCTATAGTCGGCACGCAAAAAATAGTCGTAACCATAACAACGAGTACGGCAACCCTAGAAATACCCCTAAACCTCACCGTACATAAAGCCACTATTCCCAAACTTTCCGACTCCAAACTCTCCATAATCAACTGGATAACCCCAGACAAACTCGCTCAAGATGCAAAAGCGGAAAAATACTCCGAAAAGTATTTTGAATTATACGATAAGATGCTAACTCATCTAATAGATATACGAAACAATCATTTATCTTTAGCGGAGAGTTGGCAAAGGTCTGTCCCCGACGAGAGCATAAAGGACGAAAACGGTAAGATTGTGGACTTTGATTTAAGCACTTTGGAGCGTTCTTTACAAATGGCGGAAAAAGCGGGCATGACGAAGTTGTACGGCATGTACGTTGCACACTTTTTAGAGTGGAATAAGCCTGAGATATATCTTTTGTGGGACTGGGCAAATAAGCACCCAGCAACTGATGCAGAAGGGTACAGACAACTCAAAATCTACTTCAAGCGTGTCAGGGAAATGATAGAGCGCAACAACTGGCAAGACAAGTATATCCAACCTTTATTTGACGAGCCTCAATTCCAAAACGCCGATAATTATCGTATTTTCGTGGGTATGGTACGTTCTATCTATCCCGAACTTTTGATACACGATCCCGTAGAAGTGGACAATATCGCAGGCTCTGCCGATATTTGGTGTGTTAAAAACGCCGTTTACGAGAAATACAAAGAGTCTTTTCAAGCGCAACAAGCGGAGGGACAGAGAATGACTTGGTACGCGTGCGGTTGTCCTGCAGGATATACTATGAACCGTACTATAGATTTGCCTCTCGTCGTTTCTAGACTTTGTTTTTGGATATGCCATCGTTACGATTTTGAAGGATTTTTGCATTGGGGCTACCATATGTCAACGAATAGCCTTTCCGATCCGTTCACTATCTTCGCCCCTGGCAACGAATCTATCGTCTATCTTGTAAACGGAATCGTTTACGACACTATACGCGCACACGCACAACGAGCAGGCGCGGAAGATTGGGAACTTTTATCCGTTATCAAAGAAAACGATCCCTCGACTTTCAAAACACTCGTCGAACAAGCGTGTCGTTCTTTTGACGATTATGAACGTGATTGGCAAGTTTTCGATTCACTCAAAAAACGTGTGCTTGTTGAAGCAGATAAATATTTTAAGGACTAATAACGTCAAAAAAAATGCAAGAGTTTTCACTCTTGCATTTTTCACTTTTTAAAATAAAACTTTTACTTTGCAGTTTTCTTTTGCGGAGAGTTTGAGATAGTTTCCAACTAATTCCCCTTCTCCACTTTCAACCTCGACACCCTTAGGTGCATCAATAAACTCAATCTTTCCTACCTTTTCGTAAGGTATCGTGAAGGTCAAGGTTTTCTCTTTACACTCCACACTCTCAAGTTTTAGATCACTATCCAAGATAGCGCAGTCTAATACCCTACATACGGAGTATAGTTTAGATGAGTGAGGCGCAAGCTCTACGCAATAATCTCCGCTAACCTTTATCTTCTCTCCACTCCAAACGTCATATAACACGTACTCGCCCGTTAAACCTAAATCGGACAGTGCAAAGCCAACGCTCTTTTTATCCTCATCGGGATTAAACACGGCAACCGTACGACAAGGTAAAACGTCGTTTTCCTCTAGTGAGAAGAATGAGTTATTTATGTAGATAACTTCGGGAATGATTTTTCCACTACGTCTATAATCAAAGTTTACAAAATAGGCTTTATCACCGTTATTGATACAACAAGTAGCCTTTTTCAAAACCTCTACTCTTTCTTGGTCGTTTCCCTCTTTAGAATATAATCCAGCAAGCTCGACCATAGATCTCGTAATCAAAACGTGGTTGGTCCAATACAAAAACTCGTCAAACGTGAGGGCCGGGAACATACCAATAGAATCGGAGTTAGGTACGTACAAGTCTCCCGTGTGCGTAGACATGCACGCAGTACCCCATTGAATGGTGGCTTTTATATTTTCCCACTTACCGCTTGCAACGTCTATGCCGTAACGGTAGTTGTTGAAATATTTACCCAAGAAAGGATTGCCTTGCGCTAAATCACAACAAGACTCCATATATCCGTCTTCGGGCAAACGTGCTCTCATCTCCTTGCCCCACCAATCACGATACTCGTGACCGGATTTATCAAGGTTTTTATAAAAGTCGCCCGTGGTTTCAAACTGATAACTCCAAAAATCGTGTTTTACCGCTTCAAAACCAAACTCTTTCAAAAATAAATCAAGTCCGGACAACAAAAATTCTCTTGCTTCTTTCACGCTATAGTCAAAAGGCGCGGTGTTGGGAATACGATAATCGTAGTTTATAAACCAATCGGGGTGTTCCATATATACTGCGGACTTTTTGTCGCTATACCCACCTATCCAAACGGCAGGACGAAGTCCAAGTGCACGTACCTCGTCTGCGTACGCTTTAAGTCCTTTAGGGAACTTTCTATAGTCTATTCCCTCGTCGTTTTGATAAGCAACGCCTATACCGTGCGCCGCGGTGTTCTCGTTGTATTCGGAATGGAATTTTGCATATCCGTCGTCTAACTGGAACCACTTAACCATAGGGAAGTTCTTTTTCAAGGCTTTAGCCTCTTTTATGAGCATATCGTGGGTAACGTTACGGAACAATCCGTCGTTCCACGAACCCCAAACGAGTTCGTGACGGTTGATATCCTTTCTACCCCAAGCGTTTTTCAACGCCTTTCTGAGTTCTTCGGTGTAGCCGTCAAACAAAGAGTTGATATCGTCCGCTTTGTCCGTCAAACCGATATAAGATAGGTCTCTTAACACTCTACCACTCTCGACCTCTAAATACTTTACGTTTTTGAACGAGGAGAAAATATCGAGATAAAGTTCGCCGTCATCGTGACCTGTCAAATAGGAATGGAAAAAGAGGTCCTGACACAAGGTTCCGTGCACTAAACCTACCTTACCTTTGTAGTTTGACAACAAAATAGCAGGGAAAGGTTGATAGGGTGAATCGTTTATTTTGTCAGAAACAACACCGGGATCTGCCCAACGGTTGTTGGCTATAACGTCGTATTCCGAACTCTCTACGTCGTCCGCCGTACGATTATAATCCACGGGGAAGGTAAAGGTTTCGTATATACGAGGGTTTTCTACAGAGTAGAAATAGTCGTCTTTTTTGTCAAAACCAAAGTCTATTCCCGACAAACGCAAACCTAAACCGCAAAGACGCATATTGTCTTTAGATTTGTTCTCAAATACACGAGTCAACGTGTAACCGGTTTTTACCTTCTCTATCTTCAAACTGTCTGAAAACTTTTCGCAAGAAAAGGTCAAAGCAAGCCCCTCTCCTTCTTGTTTTAAGGTATAATTGGGGGTAATTTTCTCGGAATCTAATAAAATATAAGCTTCGCTTTGGATATTACCCAAAGCGAAGTTCTTTTTGAAAAAATCAAATTTCATATTTACATTATATCGTTAGCGTACAAAGGATACTTTTCACAAAGTTTCTTAACTTCTGCTCTTACCTCGTCATAAGCCTCTTGCTTTTTGTCGATAATCTTAACGATTAGTTCGCCTACCTTTCTTGCGTCCTCTTCCTTAAATCCACGAGAGGTAATAGAGGGAGAACCGATACGAATACCACTAGTAATAGAGGGTTTCTGGGTATCGAAAGGAATAGCGTTTTTGTTAACCGTGATATTTACCTCGTCAAGCATGGTTTCAAGCTCAAGTCCGGTCATATTTTTAGAGGTCAAATCCAAAAGCAACAAATGGTTATCAGTACCACCGGATACGAGATTTACACCACCTGCAAGCAAAGCTTCTTCCATAGCCTTTGCATTTTTAACGATTTGCGCTTGGTACGCCTTGAATTCCTCGCTCAATGCCTCTTTGAAACATACTGCTTTTGCAGCGATTACGTGCATCAAAGGACCGCCTTGAGTTCCGGGGAAAACTGCTTTATCAATTTGGGCTGCGTACTGCTCTTTGCAGAGAATAAGTCCGCCACGAGGTCCACGAAGGGTTTTGTGAGTCGTGGTAGTTACGAAATCTGCGTAAGGTACGGGAGAAGGATGAAGTCCTGCTGCAACGAGTCCTGCGATATGAGCCATATCTACCATTAAAAGTGCACCGATCTCGTCTGCAATCTCACGAAGACGAGCAAAATCTATAATTCTAGGATAAGCGCTAGCACCTGCAACGATGAGTTTAGGTTTATTTTCTAAAGCAACGCGTCTAACCTCGTCGTAATCAATCTTACCACATTCTGCGCATACGCCGTAAGATACGAAATTAAAGTACTTACCAGATACGTTTACACGGCTACCGTGAGTTAGGTGTCCGCCGTGAGCAAGATTCATACCCATAACGGTGTCACCGGGGGTGAGCATAGCGTAGTAAACTGCAAAGTTTGCGTTAGCACCAGAGTGAGGTTGAACGTTTGCGTGCTCTGCACCAAAAAGTTCTTTAGCCCAGTTGCGAGCAAGATCTTCTACGGTGTCCATATGTACGCAACCACCGTAATAACGTTTTCCGGGATAACCCTCTGCGTACTTATTGGTAAAGAAACTTCCCATAGCAGCCATAACTGCGGGAGAAACTATATTTTCACTTGCTATAAGTTCCAAATTATCGCGTTGACGTTTTAACTCCCCAGCCATAGCCTCATACAAATCGTTATCAACACTTTTAATAATACTTAAATCTACCATTTTATCCTCCGATTATTTTTCAATATATTTATTCAATAAATCTTGTAATTTAGTCTCGTTCATAAAACCTACCGCCGTTTCCTTACACTCACCGTCAACGTAGAGTTTCAAGGTCGGAACGGAGGTTATCCCCAACCCCAACGCCGTAGCCTCACAGTCGTCAATATCCGCCTTTGCTACCGTCAATTTTCCGTCGTTAATCTCGGCAATTTTATCAATCACGGGAGACAACATTCTGCAAGGGCCACACCAAGTAGCCCAAAAATCTACCAAAACTACTCTATCACTTTGGATAATTTCCTTAAAGTTCTCGTTAGTAACTGTTAGTATAAAATCGTTCATATTATTCCTCCACTTTAGAAACGGTTAAACATAATTCTTCGAGTTGTTTGTCGCTAACTGCGCTCGGCGCATCACTCATCAAACAACTTGCATTCTGTACCTTCGGGAATGCGATAACGTCACGAATAGATTCCGTTCCGGTAAGTAACATAGTCATTCTGTCCAAACCAAAGGCTAAACCACCGTGAGGAGGAGTGCCGTATTTGAAAGCGTCTACGAAGAAACCGAATTTGTTTTTGATATCTTCGTCCGTCAAAGACAAAAGTTTGAACATTCTCTCTTGCAAAGCTGAATCGTGAATACGTACCGAACCACCACCTGCTTCTTGACCGTTTATAACCAAGTCGTACGCTCTTGCTCTCATAGCGCCGGGATCGGTATCCGCTAAATACAAATCGTCTTCAACGGGACAAGTAAAGGGGTGGTGTGCAGATACGAATCTATCCTCTTCCTCGCTATATTCAAAGAGAGGGAATTCCGTAATCCACATAATATCGTAGGTGGATTTATCGATAAGGTTGTTTTTCTCTGCAAGGTAAAGTCTGAGTTCGCCCAACGCGCGATATACGACTTTGCTCTTATCTGCAACGATGTAGATGATATCCCCCGTTTCTGCGCCCATTCTCTTTAGAATTGCATCTTTTTCTTCCTCGGACAAGAATTTCAAGAAAGAAGAACTCATAGCGTCCTCTCTTAGAGCTATCCAAGCAAGACCTTTAGCACCGAAGTTTTTAACCTTTTCGCTCGTTGCGTCAATCTCTTTACGAGAGGTAAAGTTTGCAAAACCTTTTGCGTTGATACCTCTTACCGCGCCACCGCCTGCTACTGCGTTTTGGAACACGGAGAAAGCGGAATCTTTAACGATATCGGTCAAATCTACGAGTTCTAAACCAAATCTAGTGTCAGGCTTGTCCGAACCGAATCTCTCCATAGCCTCTTTATAGGGCATACGTTTGAAAGGCTCGGTGTATTCAATACCCTTACATTCCTTGAAGATATGTTTAACGAGTCCTTCCGTCATGTCCATAACGTCGTTCTCGTCTCTTACGAAACTCATTTCCAAGTCTATCTGGGTAAACTCAGGTTGACGGTTAGATCTCAAATCCTCGTCACGGAAACATTTTGCGATCTGATAATATCTATCGTATCCTGCAACCATCAAAAGTTGCTTGAAAATCTGAGGAGACTGGGGAAGTGCGTAAAACTCTCCGGGATGAACACGGCTAGGAACTAAATAGTCACGCGCGCCCTCAGGGGTAGATTTTCCAAGAATAGGAGTTTCTACCTCCAAAAATCCATGCTCGTTCAAATAATCTCTCGTTGCTACGCAAATTTTGTGGCGCATCATCAAATTATTTTGAAGAGAGGGACGGCGAAGATCTAAATATCTATATTTGAGTCTTAGCGCGTCGTTTGCGTTCACGTCGTCGCTTATCATAAAAGGAGTAACCTCGGCGGTAGAGAGAATATCACAGTCTAAAACGTCTATCTCAATCTCACCAGTCGGGATATTCTTATTTATATTCTTCTCTCCTCTTGATCTAACTATACCCTCAACACACAAAACGTATTCGTTCTTTATAGAACTAACGTCAGTTTTACCGTGGTAACCGTCGCCTATTGCGATTTGAACGATACCCGAACGGTCACGAACGTCAGCAAAGAAAAGTCCGCCCAAATCTCTATATTTTGCTACCCAACCACATACGACTACGGTTTGACCTACGTCGCTTGCTCTGAATTCTCCGCACATTTTAGTGCGCTTTTTTCCGAAAACAGCCATTTTTATCTCCTTTATTTCAATTCGTCTATAAGTTTTTCTATTTTAATCTTCTTAACGTCACCGGTTGCCATTTCTTTGAGTTCACACTCGCCCGTCTTAGCCTCTTCTTCACCGATTACGACTACGTACTCCGCGCCTATTCTACCTGCGTACTTCATTTGTGCTTTCAAACTTCTCTGCATCAAATCACATTCTGCTGAAACGCCCTGTCTTCTCAATTCGTACACGACCTTTCTAATTAAAGTCGACTGCTCGTCAGATAGATTTGCTATATACACCTTAGGTGCGTTAGGTTTACCTAAATCTGCTCCTGCGCGCTCCGCTATCATCATGAGTCTTTCTAGTCCCATGCCGAATCCAACTGCAGGAGTGGGCTTTCCGCCAAGCATACTAACCAAGTTATCGTATCGACCACCACCGCAAACCGTGAGTTTATCCGCTTCGGTCACGAACTCGAATACGGAACGAGTGTAGTAATCTAAACCTCTAACGATATTGGGATTAACCGTATACTCTATACCAACCTCGTCCAAGGCTTTCTTGAATCCTTCAAAGTGATTTTTACACTCTTCACACAAGTATTCCGTGATCTTAGGCGCGCCCTTGTTGATTTCTTTACAATGCTCTTCCTTGCAATCCAAGATACGCAAAGGATTTTTAACGTATCTTTCTTTGCAGTCTTTACACATAGACTCAATATTGTCTGCCAAGAAATTTCTTAACGCCTCGTTATAAAGTTTTCTGCACTCCGGACAACCTATGCTATTGATAAAGAGTTTAGTTTCTTCAATCCCAACGGTATCCATCAAAGTTTTGGCAATTTGTACGACTTCTGCATCGGTTTGAGGTTCAGGAGAACCGTACAACTCTACGCCAAACTGATGGTGCTCACGAAGTCTACCGGACTGTGGTCTTTCATAACGGAAAACGGGGGTTATATAGTACATTTTAACGGGTAAAGATGCGTTTCTATCCATTCCGTTTTCTATGTACGCACGCGCAACTCCCGCAGTACCTTCGGGTTTTAAGGTTATGCTTCTCTCTCCTTTATCCAAGAAAGTGTACATTTCCTTTCCTACGATATCCGTAGTGTCACCCACACCGCGCAAAAACAATTCGGTGTGCTCAAAGGTCGGAGTGCGAATTTCGTTGAGGTTAAATACTCTCGCTACTTCTCTTGCTTTTTTCTCAAGCGCCAAAAAGGCGTGTGAATCTTGTGGAAGGGCGTCTTTTGTGCCCTTAGGTATATTAATCATAATGCTCCTAAATTATATATTTTTTCAAATTCATACCTTTTACGGTCTTTTCTAAGTGCTCAAGCACGTATTTTTTGTCAATTACTATCTCGATCATATCGTGCTTCGTTTTATCTGCGTTGAAGGATATATCCTCTAAAAGTTGCTCCATAACGGTATGGAGTCTACGCGCGCCTATGTTTTCGCTCGTTTCGTTCTCATATTCCGCGATTTTTGCAACCTCGGCTATAGCCTCGTCCGTAAATTTGATATCTACGTTATCCACTCTCAAAAGTTCGGAATATTGAGTGAGTATAGCGTTGTCGGGTTGAGATAAAATCCTACAAAAATCGTCGTGAGTCAAACTCTCCAACTCCACCTTTATAGGAAATCTTCCTTGAAGTTCGGGAATCAAATCGTCCATCTTAGCCAAATGGAAAGCGCCTGCCGCGATAAATAAAATATAATCGGTACGAATAGCACCGTACTTGGTTTGAACCGTGCTTCCCTCAACTATAGGCAATATATCACGTTGAACGCCCTCACGGGAAACGTCTGCTCCGTTTCTTGATCCACTTGACGCGATTTTGTCTATTTCGTCTATAAATATAATGCCTTCTTGTTCCGCTCTACGTATAGCTTCCGCAGCAACGTTGTCGTTGTCTATAAGCTTGTCCGCTTCCTCTTCAAAGAACATTTCACGTGCTTCACGAACGGTTAGTTTTCTTATCTTCTTTTTCTTGGGCATCATACCGTCGAAAACGCTTCCTAAAGAAATCTCAACGCCAGAACCTACGGGTAAATCCATTTTGGGAGATACGAGGGTTTCTACCTCGACTATCAAGTGATCGAGTTTGCCTTGTCTAAGTTCGGATAATATCTCCTCTCTGAGCACGGCGTCCGCTCTATCTTGTGCCGCCGCCTTACGCATAGGAAATAGTAGATCGGTCAATCTCTTCTCAACCACTGCAGGTGCTTTGAGTTTTACCTCGGCAAGTTTCTCGTCCTTTACGAGTCTTACTGCAACCTCAACAAGATCACGTACCATAGACTCACAATCACGACCTACGTAACCAACTTCGGTGTATTTGGTAGCCTCTACCTTCACGAAAGGTGCTTTCACGAGTTTAGCAAGTCGTCTTGCAATCTCGGTCTTACCAACGCCGGTCGGTCCTTTCATAATGATATTTTTAGGGGTAATCTCCTCTCTAACTTTATCGTCTAAAAGAGATCTTCTATAGCGGTTACGCAAAGCTACCGCTACGGCGCGCTTGGCGCTACTTTGACCTATAATGTATCTGTCTAGTTCTGCAACTATTTGCTTAGGTGATAAATTCATTATTCAACCACCTCCACCGTGATATGATCGTTAGTGAAAACACAAATCTCACTAGCTATCTCTAACGCTGCTCTTGCAATATCGGGAGCAGACATATCGGTATTTTTGTACAATGCGCGTGCCGCACTCAAAGCGTAATTTCCGCCAGAACCTATAGCGCATACGCCTTCTGCGGGATCTATAACCTCACCGGAACCCGATACGATAAGCAAGGTATCTTTATCCGCAACGATGAGTAATGCCTCTAATTTTCTAACCATTTTATCACTACGCCAAAGTTGGGCAAGTTCTACGGCACTACGCATCAAGTTGCCCGAATACTTATTGAGCATATCCTCAAAATGCTCGGACAAAGAAAATGCATCGGATACCGAACCTGCAAAGCCTAAGATTACTTTATCGTCGTATATTCTTTTTACCTTTACTGCGTTGCCCTTCAAAATAACGCTCTCGCCCATGGTAACTTGTCCGTCACCAGCGATAGCCGTTACTCCGTTACGCTTAACCGCGCAAATGGTAGTTCCTCTAAATTCCATTTTCTTTCCTCCTTTCACTATATTCCGTCATATCGCGTACCGCACGCTCGGCGTACGCGAGTTTTCTTTGTTTTTTGTCTTTTACGTGATCACTAAGTTCGGGCAAGATACCAAAGTTTGCGTTCATTGGTTGATAATCCTCGCTATCGTACTCCGTCACGTATTTTATGAGCGCACCCGTTATGGTGGTGTCGGGAATATCTAGATATACTCCTCTATCCCTTTCCACGATTTTAAGAGCAGTCACGAGTCCGCTCATCACGCTTTCCATATATCCCTCGACACCCGTGATCTGTCCTGCAAAGTATAAGTTGTCGCAACCTTTTACCTTAAGGTTTTTATCTACGACCTTGGGAAGATTGATATACGTATTTCTATGCATCACCCCGTAACGCATAAATTCCGCGTTTTTTAGTCCGGGGATTAGGGAAAATACTCTTTTCTGCTCGGGAAACTTCAGATGAGTTTGAAAACCTACGAGATTGAAAAGTTTACCCTCTTCGTCCTCACGTCTTAACTGAAGTACGGCGTAAGGTCTTTTTCCTTTGTGGGTAAAACCTACCGGTCTTAGAGGTCCAAAACGCAAAGTGTCCTCTCCTCGCTTTGCCATAACCTCTATGGGCATACACCCTTCGAATATCTCCTCGCCTTCAAAGTCCTTCACCTCGGCACATTCCGCGCTCACCAACTCTTTCCAAAAAGCGAGATATTCCTCTTTATCCATAGGAAGATTTAGATAATCGTCCCCACCTTTGCCGTAACGTCCGCCGAAAAAGGCGTGTTCCATATCTATGCTATCCCCACTAACTATTGGGGCAGCGGCATCGAAAAAGTACGGTCTTTTTCCCGTTATTCTCTCGATTTCTTGATCCAACGCCTCGTCACTCAAAGGTCCCGTTGCAATAACCGTGGTTTTATCGTCCTCTATCTCGGATACGATTTTAGGGATAATTTCCACCCCTTTATCTATTAGTTCCTGAGTTACCGCACGAGAAAACGCATCTCTATCTACGGCAAGAGCAGAACCTGCTGGAACGGCGCACGATCTTGCAATACGCAACACGCTAGAAGATAAAATATCCAATTCTCTCTTGAGCGTTCCCGATCCCGTTGAGAGTTCCTCGCTTTTTAGAGAATTACTACACACGAGTTCACACAAAGTGTCCGCGTGATGGGCAGGGCTTTTCTTTATAGGTTTCATATCCAAGAGTTTGACGTGATAACCGTATTCCACGAGTTTTAACGCACACTCCGATCCTGCTAGCCCACCGCCTATTATATAAACTTCTCTATTCTTGCTCACTTTGTACAACTACCTCTACGTGACCGCATTTTTTGTCCACGCATACGTATTTCAATCCCTCTTTGCCCTTTTGTTGCGTCATAGTTGACGAACACTTGGGACAAAGTTTAGGAGCAGGTAAATCCCACGACATAAACGTACAATCGGGATAACCGCTACAACCGTAAAATATCTTGCCCGTCTTGGAACGACGTTTTTGTACCGGTTTTCCACAATGAGGACAGGTCGATACCTCTTCTACCATAGGCTTGATATTTTTACATTTAGGATAATTCGGACAAGCCAAGAACTTGCCGTATTTACCCTCTCTAATTACCATATTTGCGCCACACTTGTCGCATACGATATCGGTCTTAACGGGTTCTACCCTCATTCTTTCTCCGTCACGAGAAGCGTAATTAACCTTTGCAATAAAGGGAGGATAGAAGGTGGATAACAATTCTTTCCACTTAACACCGCCGTCTTCGATTTTATCAAGTTTGGTTTCCATTTCTGCCGTGAAACCTAGATCCATAATATCGTCGAAGTATTTCATCATCATATCGCAAACTGCAAAACCAAGTTCGGTTGGCGACATGCTCTTTTTATCCTTTTTCTCAACGTATTCGCGTTTTTGAATAACGTTTATGATACTTGCGTAGGTACTCGGTCTACCGATACCATTCTCTTCCATCGCTTTGACCAAAGTTGCGTCGTTATAGCGTGTGGGAGGTTTAGTAAACTTTTGTTCTTCCTTTAGTCCGTGTAAAGTGAGCTTATCCCCCTCGAAAAGGTTAGGGAGCATATTGCTCTCACTCTCCTCGTCCTCCGACTTCGTTTCAGGGGCTGCGTACACTGCAGTGTATCCTGCAAACGCCATCGCCTTACCCGTGAGTTTGAAACCAAAATCTTGTTCTCCACCCTTTGCAGAAACTCTAACGTTCAAGGTGTTGTACACGGCGTCTGCGGACTGAGATGCTAAAAATCTCTCGTAAATGAGTTTATATACTCTATACTGATTGTTTTGAATTTTACCCTTCAAACTCTCCGGAGTTCTATCCAAAGATATAGGTCTAATCGCTTCGTGCGCGTCCTGTGCTTCCCCTTTACTTTTATAAAAATTGGGTTTTGCAGGAACGTAATCTTTGCCGTACTTATTCTCCAAATAAGCTCTTGCCGAATTCATAGCCTCGGTTGATACTCTAACGCTATCCGTACGAATATAGGTAACGAGAGCTACTTGCCCTTCGCCCTGAATCTCTACGCCCTCGTAGAGTTGTTGAGCGACCTGCATAACTTGGGGCGCGGTCAAGGACAGCTTATGAGAAGCGTCTTGAGTCAAGGTACTGGTAGTAAATGGAGGTTGAGGATGAGACTTACTAACACCACGCTTAACGGTATCCACGCTCCACTCTTTGCCCTCTAGCGCCGCGAGCAATCTATCCATTTGCGCGCGATTCTTCATCTTCATTTTCTTACCGCAAAAATCGGTAAACATTGCCTTAAACTTGGTGTTAGAACCCTCTTTAGACAAGGTTGCGGCAAGAGTCCAATATTCTTCGGGAACGAAAGAAGTGATTTCTCTTTCTCTATCAACGATCATTCGTAGAGCAACGGACTGAACTCGTCCTGCGCTCAACTTGCCACGAATTTTCTTGCCCAACACGGGAGAAATCTTGTAACCAACTAGTCTATCCAAAACACGGCGCGCTTGTTGGGCGTCTACAAGGTTAACGTTAATCTTTCTCGGTTTCTTCAAGGCTTCGTTAACGGCAGTTTTAGAAATCTCGTTAAACTCTATACGGTTTTCTCCGTCAGGTAAACCTAAAACGGTTTGTAAGTGCCAACTAATTGCTTCCCCTTCTCTATCCGGGTCGGTCGCAAGATAGACGGTTTCCGCTTTTTTCAACTCGTCTTTCATGCGTTTAATAGTCGTTTTCTTGGTGGGGTTGATTTCGTAATGGGGTTCAAATCCATGATCCACGTCCACGCCTAAGGTGTGTTCGGGTAAATCACGAACGTGACCGCCTGATGCGATAACCCTAAAGTCTGCACCAAGATATTTTTGAATTGTTTTTGCCTTTGAAGGCGACTCTACTATTACAAGTTTCATATTTTTCCTTTATCAAAACGGTCTATAGACCGTAATAATTACTACCTAAATCCTTTATAATTCCAGATATTTCCATACGAGTCAAAAGTGCGGATAATGACGGGGAATCCAAGTCAACCATATCCAAAATCTCGTCGAAATGTTTCTCTCCCGCCTCTAACAACTCAACGATTTTAGCCTCTTCAAAATCAAGTTGAATAGCGCTCACGTCCAAGACTTCCTTTTTGGTACGATTAAATCTATTCAATATATCGGACACGTCGAAAGTTATGGCGTGAGGCATAGCACGCAATCTCTCGTTACTACCGGCAGAGGTTGCGGAATTGATATTTGCGGGAACTATAAAACATTCTCGCCCTTCCTCTATTGCGCAGTCAAGAGTTATTAGTGCGCCGCTCTTTTTGCCTGCTTCTACGACTAATAGTCCGTCCGACAAACCGGTAATTATGCGATTTCTCTCCGGAAAACGAAAAGGTTGTGCTTGAGTTTTGGTAACGTATTCAGTAACCACCAATCCCTTTTCACAAATCTCGTTAAATACGGATAGGTTTTCGGGTGGATAGACCGTATCAAGTCCGGTTGCGACTACGGCTATCGTATCGCCTTCTACGGAAAGTGCCCCTTTATGAGAGGCGGTGTCTATACCACGAGCCAAACCGCTCACCACGACCACGCCGTTATCCGCAAGTTCTCGACCAAATTTTTCCGCAGTATCCACGCCGTAGCGAGAAACCTTTCTCGATCCTACTACGCCTATTGATAAATCACAAGATAGAAGTTCCAATCTACCTCTGCAAAATAAAACAAGGGGTGGAGCGGAAATATTGAACAGTCTATCAGGATAATTCTCACTAACGTAGGTAACGGGCGTAATGCCTAACTTGTCGCACTCAATTAGTTCTCGACCAACTACGTCTTTTTCTATCCCCTCTTTGAGCGCATCGTAAAAACTTTCCGAAGTTTTTTGAACTATGATATCTCTATATTCAGCGTATAGATCAAATATATCCCCAAAATCGTCAAACAAAGATAATACGCTCAATCTCTTTTTGACGGATAATTTGTCTATGCACTGCAAGAGTATGCAAGCTTTTTCCGATTTAGTCAAATCAACCATAATATTTTCTATCCAAAGAACGATATCTTATAGCCTCGGCAACGTGACGTTGTTCGATTTTTTCACAACCGTCAAGATCGGCAATAGTGCGCGCTACCTTGAGTATTCTAGAGTTTGCGCGAGCCGAAAGTTTGAGTTTGGTAAACGCTGCTTCCAATATCTTCTCACTTGCTTCGTCCAACGCGCAGTACTTATTTATCATAGCGTTAGTCATTTGAGCGTTGGTGTATATACCCGTGTTCTCAAAACGCTTTAGTTGTATCTCACGAGCCTTTTTAACCCTTTCTTTTATCACTTCCGAACTCTCGGACACAGTCTTATCCTTCAAGTTTTGATAACTAATACCGTCCACCTCTATGTGCAAATCTATTCTATCCATCAAAGGTCCGCTCAATCTCGCCCTATACTTTCTAATCTGGGACTCCGAACAATTGCACTCGTGCACGCGTGAACCAAAGTTTCCACAAGGACAAGGGTTCATACTTGCTATCATCATAAAGTTGGCAGGGTACTCTACCGTTCCGCTTGCTCTTGCAACGGTAATAGTGCCGTCCTCTAAAGGTTGACGTAGAGTTTCTATAGTGTGGCGAGGATACTCCGGCAACTCGTCCAAGAAGAGTACGCCGTTATGCGCTAAACTAATCTCACCGGGGTGCGCGTCCATACCACCACCCGTCAAACTAACCGTAGTTGCGGTATGATGAGGGGTACGGAAAGGTCTTTGTCTTATAATACCCGTTTTAGGATCAAGGACGCCTGCAACGGAATGAATTTTGGTAACCTCTAGCGCCTCTTCAAAACTCATAGGAGGCATAATAGTGGGTACGCATTTTGCAAGCATAGTCTTACCTGCGCCCGGAGGACCAACCATAAGCGCGTTGTGTCCGCCTGCTACCGCTATCTCCAAAGCACGTTTAGCCGTCGTCTGTCCCTTAACCTCGCTAAAATCTACACCGTAATTTTTTTGCGCGCCGTCTGATAAGAACGATCCGGGATTTACCCTCTGCAAAAGTTTTTCCCCAGATAGAAATTCTATACATTCTTTCAAACTTTCCACACCGTACACTTCTGCGCCCTCTATGTAGGACGCCTCGAAAGAATTTTCTTTCGGTACTATAAATCTCGTGTAGCCGGACTGAACTGCAGATATCAAAAGAGGCATAACGCCGTTTATCCTACATACCGAACCGTCCAAAGACAAAGTACCTAAAATAACGTACTCGTGAAAGGTAGGCTCTTTCAAAACGCCGGTTGCAACCATAAGTCCAACCGCTATAGCAAGATCGAATATAGGACCTTCCTTTTTGGTATCGGCGGGAGCAAGGTTAACCGTTATTTTTTTAACGGGATAAGTCAGTCCGCTATTTTTTATTGCAGAACGAACCCTTTCCTTAGATTCTTTAACTGCGGTAGACGCAAGTCCAACCGTCTCGTAAGAGGGAACACCGGGGTTGATATCAACCTCGACGTCCACGGGATAACCCTTCAAACCTGATAGTGCGTATGATCTTAATTTCGCAAGCATTTTTTCCCCTTTTTTTCAGGTGACTATATATTGTATAGAAACACATATTAAAGTTTATCACAATGGAAATCAATTTGCAAGAAAATTAACTCTGTTTTCAAGAAAATTACACCCCTCGTATCCCCTTTTTCGACAAAAAGAAAAACCCACTACAAAGTAGTGATGTTCTTAGCGGAGAATATAAAAGTACCGCTAAGTGCGAGCATCGCATTTGACTAGTCAAATACTTTATGGGCTAAGCCCAAACCCATATAACAAGCAGAAAGAGCAAACACGCAAGAAGAAAATCTTGTATGTTT
>JAFQWW010000044.1 GCA_017407285.1 Clostridia bacterium | reverse complement strand
TAGGTGTCAGTACTGACAATTTTGGGAGATTTTGAATACTAATTTCAAAGTAAAAATGCTATCACACGCAACACTTATTTACTATTTACGATTACTTAATTACCCTATTTCCCTAGTTCAGGTGACTCGGAGCAACTTTAGTTGCGCTAAAACACCCTTGCGAGCGTCACGATTTCGGACTATCACCTCACGGAGACCATCACGAGGCGAAGACAAAAACAATACTTACCATAAATGCATTATTTCATTACTTTTTTCAAATTCAGGTGACTCGGAGCAACTTTAGTTGCGCTAAAGCGCCCTTGCGAGCGTCACGATTTCGGACTATATCCTAAAGAATTTTGTGAAGAATGGGGGTTAGTAAAAAGTGAAAAGTGAAGAGTGAATAAGTAAAAATCGACAAGCTCTTACGTTCTTGTCGATTTTTGGTCGGAGTGAGTGAATCGGGGAGCGTAGCGCTGTGAGACGGAGTCGAACCACACTTTCGGACTGTCACCTCACGGAGACCAACTAATTCGGCGAAAAAATAAAGGGTACAAAAAAAGCACGGAAAACCGTGCCTTTTTGTGCCCGCCCCAAGCGAGCCGAATTAGTTGGTCGGAGTGAGGTGACTCGAACACCCGACCTCTTGGTCCCGAACCAAGCGCGCTACCAACTGCGCTACACCCCGATGTGGTAATTAGTATATACTTTTTTTTGAATTTTGTAAAACGTTTTCGACCAAAAACAAGATTTAGGGAGCGATTTCTCGCTCCCTTTCTTTATTCTCTAGTGAATTGGTTTTACATAGTGGTGGATTTGTCAAATTCCGTGAGGTTGTAATCTACTCCGTCTTGTTCTATTGCCATTAATTGAATTTCAAATCCAGTATCGTTTGTGTACAAAGAGTTTACCCAGAATGCGTGGAGCTTTATTTTATCCCCTGCCTTCAAATCTAAGTCGTAAGAACAGGTATAGATGCCCTTAGGAGCGTCGCTTTGTATTTGAACGTTATTTAGGTACAAATAAAGTGCGGAACTAAAGCCTCCTACGTTGGCTCTTACGTGTAACTTGATGTGCATATCGCTTTTAACGGTAAAGTTCCAATAATTACCCGCTTCGTCTAAATTGTAATTATCGTCGTCAAAGGGAACGAATTCCTTGCTTGACTCGGAAAACCAGTAACTTGTATCCGATTTACTGGGCGCGGTACAACCAACTAAAAAGGTCAATAATACCGCAATCGTGAGAATGCTAACTAAAAATTTTTTCATAAGAATCTCCTTTCGTTTATTCTACGTATCGTTGGCAAGGGTTTTGTAAATTGCCTACCTTTTATAAGCCACGACTATGTCATATATATATAATATCAAATCGTTATAAATTTATCAACTAAAAATACAAATACCGTTTTACGAAAATAAAATCCGTAAATTTAAAATATAGTCAGACTAATAGCAAGCCCCAACAAAGCAACTGTAAGCACGGGTATGGCTACCCTCACGCCGTAAGACATAAACTGCACGAAAGATAGGTCTTGACCACGCTTTTTTAGTATGCCAAGCCACATTATGCCGGCTAACGCACCTATCGGGGTAAGATATGCACCGATATTAGAACCGATAACGGTTGCGTACAACGCGCCTAAACGTACTGCTCCCGTTAGTCCACCTATTATATCGGAGAACAATACGCTCATAGGAATATTATTAAATGCGTTTGCTCCTATCGTACTTATCACTCCGTATATGGGTACGGTGTTGTCCACGCCTAGAGTTTTGCACACAAGTTCGGTAAATCCACACTCGTGTAGTGCTAGCGCCACCACGAACATTGATATAACGAAGGGTGCAAGTTCGTAAGGTAATCTATGCAAACACCTCAAAAACACAGTGGGTTTCATTCTCTTTACGATAAGATAAACGCTAGTGACCACGATAAGACTTAACACAGAAAATAGGCAGACGTACCACATCTCTATACCAACGTAGGTTGCAACGGTAAGTAGTATAATGCACAGCGATAGGTGGATAATGCCCGTAATTAGCATAAACCTATTCTCGATTTCAACTTTGTGCATATGCACCATTATTGGTTCGTGTAAAAATTTATGAAAAATAAGTTTCAAAACGAAGTAGGCGCAAAACGCAGAACACGCGCTCGGCAACGCCATTATCTTAAAATAGCTCAAAAAATCTATTCCAGCGCCCGATGCTAAATACATATTGGTGGGATTGCCTATAATCAAGGTCATACTCAAGGTATTTGCGGCAACGAATTCGCTAATAAGGTACGGCATGGGATTGACTCTCGCCCCTTTTGCAAAATACAAAATAAAGGGAGTAAAGGTCAATATTACAACGTCGTTGGAGGTAAATACCGTCAATATGCTAACGACGATATATAAATATCTAAATAAAACGACTTGATTACTCTTTGCTCTTTTTATGGCGAGGCTTGCAAGATACTCAAAAAAGCCCATCTCGTCTAAAAATACGGATAGTGCGGTCATTGAGAAAAATATCAACAAAAGTTTTAGAGGATTTATAGCGTTACTAGACGTCAAACCCGCCCACGCGGTGTCAAAATCTATACAACCCGATAAAAGCAAGGTGAAAGCACCCACGACTGCTATCATCCAATACAAGCCGAAGGAGTGTCCTTTTATTTTTATATTCGGTTTTAAAAGCAGAGATAGAATAATTCCGAGTACGGTTATTCCGCTCACGACTAGTGTCAATACCATAATTACCTCAAACGCTACTATTCTATCACATTATATAAAAAAGCGTATATCTTTTTCGACAAAATATTTATTTTTCTATAAAACCACTAAATTCAAACAAGGACCTGCAAAAATATGAAATAGTGCTATAATATATACGTGGAAATTTTTTCACAATAATGAAAAAGAGGTAATTATGAAAATAATTATTGTCGGCGTAGGTAACGTAGGATCTGAACTTATTAGACAGTTATCACGCGAGGGACACGATATAATAGTCGTCGACACCAACGAAAGAGTGGTAGAAGATATGGTAAATAATTTCGACGTAAAAGGTATACTCGGCAACGGTATCAGTAACGAGATTATGAGCGAAGCCGAAGTTTCTTCCGCCGATCTTTTGATTGCTTGTACTCAATACGACGAATTAAATATGCTTTGTTGTTTAGTTGGTAAAAAACTCGGAGCTAAGGAAACTATTGCTAGAGTTAAAAACCGTGAGTACTCCGAGCTCTTCTCGGAAAGAGAACTCGGTATTTCCCAACTCGTCAACCCCGATTTTGAAGCGTCTATGGAGATCGCTAGACTTTTGCGCTATCCCCAAGCTATAAAAATCGAACCTTTTGCAGGTGGCAAGGTTGATATAGTTGAATTGAAAATCACGGAAAATTCTCCTCTAAATAACGTAGAACTTCGCGCCCTCTCTTCCGTACTTAAGAATAAAATCTTGGTTTGCGCGGTTGAGCGTGACGGCGAGGTTTATATACCTAGCGGTACTTTTACCCTCTTAAAAGACGATAAAATCTTCATAACGGCTGATAGCAAAAACGTGTCCGACTTGTTCCGTGAACTCGGTATGAGTAGGGGCGCAAGAAAGGTACTTATCGTTGGTGGCTCAAGACTCACCTCCTATCTCGCTCAAGCTTTAGAAAAGAGTGGTATTAGCGTTAAAATTATTGAAAACGATACCGCTAAATGCGAAATGTTATCCAATTCTTTGGATAAATCCTCTATTATTCAAGGGGACGGTACCGATCAAGCGCTACTAATGGAAGAAGGACTTCTAGACGTTGACGCGGTCGTACTTTTAGGTGGTATTGACGAACAAAACATCATTGTTTCTATGTACGCAGTCTCCTCAGGGGCAAAAAAGGTTATTACCAAAATTAACAATACCTCATATATTCCCCTTTTGGAAAACAGTGGTATCGACTCCGTAATTTCAGCAAAGACCACGACGGCAAACGAAATAGTCAAGTGCGTAAGAGGATATGAAAATTCTCTTGGTAGTTCTGTCAACAAACTTTACAAATTCGTCAATGAAAACGCAGAGATTCTAGAGTTTAGAGTTACCGATTCTTTCAAAGGACTATCCATTCCCCTCTATATGCTTGGGCTTAAGAAAAACACCCTTATTGCAGGCATTATTCGTGGCGGAAACCTTATCACTCCTAATGGCTCGGATACGATAGAGGAAGACGACTTGGTATTGATAGTAACCCTCTCCACTAGACTTGACGACCTAAACGATATTTTGGAGTAGTCTATGAATTATAGAATGACGAGATATTTTATGGGACAAATGGCGATTATATTATCTATCGTCCTCTTTATCCCGTTTATGATTGCGATCTTTAGCGGAGAGGCAAAAACCCCTCTAGCTTTCGGTTCGGTTATCGCAGGACTTTTAGTTTTGGGCGTACCGAGCTGTTTAGTCAAGCCCAAAAATCGCAACATAAAACCCCGTGGCGGACTCGTTATGGTTGCATTATCTTGGATACTTATGTCCGCTATAGGCGCACTCCCCTTCGTTATAAGCGGTTACGTACCTAATTTTATAGACGCATTTTTTGAAACCGTTTCCGGTTTTACGACAACGGGCTCGACCATCGTTCCTAACGTTGAACTTTTGCCACAAAGTCTTAATTTTTGGCGATGCTTTACTCACTGGATCGGTGGTATGGGCGTACTAGTTCTAGCAATTGCAGTTCTACCTAAGGTGGATACCGATACCGTACACTTAATGAAAGCCGAAGTTCCCGGACCTCAATTTGGCAAACTCGTGTCCAAACTCCGTTTCACGGCACGTATTTTATACGGCATATACGTTGCTTTGACCATTGCTCAAGTAATTGCACTCTTGATTGCAGGAATGGACGTTTTCGACGCCTTTATTCATACTTTTTCAACGGCAGGTACGGGTGGCTTTTCTAACCGCGCGTTAAGTATAGGATATTATAATAACCCTGCTATAAATATCATCACTACGATATTTATGCTAATATTCTCCGTAAACTTTAACTTGTACTACTTTGTTTTAATAGGACATTTCAAAGACGCTATCAAAAGTGAAGAATTAAGATTTATGTTGTACGTTTTTTTAGGCGCGACTGCCGTTGTTACCCTATCTTTGTTCTTTAACGGAGTATATAATACTATTGGCGAAGCCCTCCTGCACGGATCTTTTCAAGTGTCAAGTATAGTTTCAACAACGGGATTTACAACGGCTAACTTTGTAAATTGGCCCGCGCTTTGTCAAATAGTATTGTTTATATCAATGTTTATAGGAGGATCTGCAGGATCAACTGCGGGTGGCTTGAAGGTCGTACGTGTAGTTGTTTTGTCTAAACTAGGTCTAAACGCACTTCGTAAAACGGCAAATCCGAGAGCATACCTTGCTATTCGTATGGACTCTAAAACGGTGGACGACTCCCTTATTCATAATATAGTTACTTACTTTATGATATATATCATTATATATATAGCGTCCTTACTATTAGTGAGCGCAACGTCTCCGTTTGACTTTACCACCAACGTTACGGCGGTGACAACTTGTTTTAATAACGTCGGTCCCGGACTCGGCGCAGTAGGGCCTATGGGCTCTTTTGCAAACTACGACGTGTTCTCAAAATTAGTACTTACCTTCGATATGCTACTTGGTCGTTTGGAAATCTTCCCGATACTTATGATTTTCAATCCCAAGGCGTGGAGAAGAATAAAAAGATAGAGGTTTATTATGAAAACTTTTCAAAAAATTATGGTTGCTACCGATATTCACGGCTCTTGTGACGTTGGTAAAAAACTTTTAAGTCAGTTTGAATCAGAAGGTGCGGAAGCCTTGGTTATCATGGGTGACTTTTACTATCACGGACCAAGAAATCCCTTGCCAGAAGGTCACGGACCTATGGCGCTTTGCGAAGCGTTGAACGAAATCGCGGACAAAGTGATCGCAATAAGAGGTAACTGCGACGCCCACATAGACGAAGCTATCTCAAACTTTACATTCCACCCGACTTACGACGTGCAAATTGGAGATAAGAAAATCACTTTCACGCACGGACATTTGTTCAATGAAAAATGTTTCCCCTACGACACCGACGTTTTGATGTTTGGTCACACCCACGTCAACCGCGTATATAACGAGTGCGGAAAACTTGCAATAAACTTGGCGTCTGCCTCTCTTCCTAAAGAAAACTGTCCTCCTACTTATGCAATAGTCGAGGATAGAAAGATATCTCTAAAGACGCTTGGCGGTACGATAATACAAGAAATTGAATATTAAATTACATAAAAAGTAGTTTTGCGTGGACAAAAGAAAACTCGACTTATAAAAAGTCGAGTTTTATTTATTTTCTCTTTCTCAACTCACTAGGAGTTATACCGTAGGCGCGCTTAAATATTACCGAAAAATAATTAGAATCGTTAAATCCACAAGAGTAGGCTATCTCCGACACCGTCTTTCCCGTTTCATTTTGTAACATCGCTTCCGCTTTTCTAAGTCTTACTAAATTGACGTACTCGTTAAATCCAAAGCCCGTTTCTTTTTTGAAGGTTCTAGACAAGTGCTCCGCACTAACGGCTAAAGTGTCTGCAACGTAGGTTAAGGGAATGTTTTGAGAATAGTTTTCTTGGATAAATCTCAAGCAATCTGCAATAAAACCTTTATCCCCTTTCATCTTAACACCTTTATCGTAGTTTCTAGCAATTATGTAAAACAAGGTTTGGGTAAGAGCGAACAAGGCGCCTGAGGTAAATTCGTCCTCCCCTCTTTTGACCTCGTTTTCAATAGCAGTAAATATGCCGTCTATCTCCCCTCTCGTTTCTTCATTTCTATACAAATGCCCGATAAGGGGTAAAATCTTTCTAACCTCGCTCGGCATATATCCCGTCGTACCGTTTATAAGCAAACGTACGTGGATTTTTTTTCCGTAATTGGTTTTGTGTATAACGCCCTCTGGGATAATAACTATATCTCCCGATTTTACGTCGTATATACCGTCACCTATTAAATAACTACACTCCCCCTCTCGCATATAATATATCTCAAAGGTGTCGTGGTAGTGCTTGGTCATAGTAGATCCGTAAGTCTTATTACTACTAAAATAAAACTCCTCTCCCTCGTGTCCGCCGTAATATTCCATATCATTTTCCTTTTTACAATTTTCTTTATTATACACGGTATAGTCAAAAAAATCAAGATATTTAGCATAATTAGTCAAATAAATTAAGGAAAACAATAAAAATTTGATATACAATATTATCGTAAAATCCCGAAAGGGAAAATTAAGGAGTTCAAAATGAAATATACCGAAAGAGGTGCAGAAGAAGTAAAGATTGCCTATATAGGCGGTGGTTCACGCGGATGGGCGTGGGGACTTATGAGTGACTTAGCGGAAAACGCAGATATGTTCGGTGACGTATATCTATACGACATTGACTACGAAGCGGCTCAACACAACGAAATCATTGGAAACAAATTCAACGATTTAAAAGAGAGCAAGTCTACTTGGAACTACAAAGCGGTTAAGACTATCGACGAGGCGTTGACTGGCGCAGATTTCGTAGTCGTATCTATCTTGCCCGGAACCTTTGACGAAATGGAGTCCGACGTTCACACCCCCGAAAAATACGGAATCTATCAGTCCGTTGGCGATTCTACGGGCCCGGGAGGAGTAATTCGTGCTTTGAGAACTATGCCTATGATGGAAGAGATTGCTTTGGCGGTTAAGAAAAACTGTCCTAAGGCTTGGGTTATCAACTACACCAATCCTATGGCTCTTTGCGTTAAGGCTATGTACGACGCTTTCCCTGAAATCAAAGCTTTCGGTTGTTGTCACGAGGTTTTCGGCGCACAAGCTATCATCGCCGCTGCCCTTTTGGATTTTGAAGGAGTTGAGGTTCGCGACCGTAAAGATATAAAGGTAGACGTTATTGGCGTAAACCACTTTACTTGGATCACTAAAGCGCACTACAAAAACCGTGACGTATTCCCGCTCTACGCTAAATACGCAGAAAAATATATGGATATAGGCGTGCAGAAAAAGGACGACAACTGGTTTAACTACGTTTTCGATTGTTCTCAAAGAGTTAAATTCGACCTTTATAAAAAATACGGTTATTTTGCAGCCGCAGGAGATCGTCATCTTGCCGAATTCTGCCCCGGTAAATGGTACTTAGAGTCCCCTGAAAGAGTAAAAGAAATGGGATTTGGTTTGACCGCTGTTTCTTGGAGAAAGAGTGATCTTCAAAATAGACTTGCTCGCTCCAAACGCCTTTTGTCGGGTGAAGAACAGGTAAAAATTGAAAACACCGGTGAGGACGGAGTAAATCAGATGAGAGCTTTGCTCGGTCTTTGTCCTTTGATCTCCAATATCAATATTCCTAACGTAGGTCAGATAAGAAACCTTCCCTTAGGCGCTATCGTTGAGACCAACGCTATATTCGTGGACGACGACGTTACCCCCGTTTTTGCAGGTGACCTACCTCAAGGCGTTTATTCCCTCGTTGCAAGAAACGTAGACAATCAACTCTTAATCGCAAGATCTCACAAAGAAAAAGATCTCAAATACGCTTTCGAGGCGTTCTGCGCCGATCCTTTAACTACCTGCAATCCTGCAGACGCTAAAAAACTCTTTGACGAGATGATTGACAATACCAAACATTATTTAGGACGTTATTTTAAATGATTATGAAAGAAAGATTTATACAATTTGGTGAAGGCGGATTTTTAAGAGGTTTCGTTGATTGGATGATAAAGAAGATGAACGATACCGCAGACTTTGGCGCTAAAGTCGTAGTCGTTCAACCCATTGACAAGGGTATGTGCGACCTGCTTTCCGCGCAAAACAACGTGTATCATCACCTTATTCGTGGCGTTGAGGGTGTAGAAACTACGGAAATAGACGTAATATCACGCTGTATAAAACCTTACGAGGATTTTAACTCATTCCTTGATTTGGCTAAAAACCCCGACTTTAGATTCGTTGTGTCTAACACTACGGAATCGGGTATCGTCTTTGACCAGAATGACAAAGAGGGAACGGCAGAGTGCTCTTTCCCCGC
>JAFQWW010000043.1 GCA_017407285.1 Clostridia bacterium | reverse complement strand
ATACCGGGAATGTACACAGTACCTTCCATACCGTTAACAAGTCTTACACGGGCAATTTTACGCATAGCCGAGTTAGGCTTTTTGGGTGACGTAGTAGTAACGGACAAACAAACACCTCTCTTTTGAGGACATTTGTCCATGATAGGAGCAAGAGACTTTTTGGTCTGTCTTACTCTGCCGTGCCTAATAAGTTGGTTAATAGTGGGCATTCTTCTACCTCCTTGAAGATTTTTCGGATGAGTCCAGCAACCTTGGACACACTCTATTTCCTATCCTTTATAAGGGCAGTTGCGGTGGGTACGTCTACTCTACAAAGTCTACCGAGTTCTGCCTTCGTGGGGCACTCGACGACCTCGACGGAGTAAAACTTCGCCATCTCGTCAATCTTGTCCAATATAAAAGAATCGGAGTCGGAAGCAACGACAACACACCTTGCCGTTCCTTCTTCTATTCCTTTTAACACCTGCTTGAATCCAACAACTAATTCGCTCTTAGGTGTATTTGCAATAGCCTTATAATCCATCTTTCCTTATCTTTCTCTGCCGTGGGTTAAGAGGGCAACGAGAAACCGCCCATATTACTATGAGCCTATCTATTTTATCAACAAATTGCAAAAGTGTCAAACATTTTTGCCCCTTTTCGCAAAATTATTCGCAATAAAGGCTTAAATGCTATCTTTTTAAGATCTTATCACGAAGATCGTTCACTTCGGTACGCATTTTGGAGTCGGACTTTACTAAATCGGCGATCTTATTTCTTGCGTGAATGACGGTAGAATGGTCTTTTCCGCCAAACGCATCGCCTATTTTAACCAAAGGAAGTCCTAACATCTCGCTGATGAGATACATACAAATCATTCTAGGTTCTGCTATAGCCTTTGCTCTACTCTTTCCGCACAAATCTTCACGACTAACCCTAAAGAAATCACAAGTATTGTCTATAATTGCATCCATGTCCACGGTGTAGGTGGTATCGTCTACGTAATCTTTCAACGCCTCCCTTGCCGTGTCTAGACTAATAGGTTTGCCTAACAAATCGGAGAAGAACACTACCTTGTGATACAATCCTTCCATCTCACGAATATTGGACTCTACCTTGCTTGCGATAAATTTCAAAACGTCGTCGGGAACGAACTGCTTGTCCATTTCCGCCTTCTTTTGCAAAATCGCGATACGAGTTTCAATGTCAGGTGCAGAAATATCGGCTAAAAGTCCCCATTCAAAACGGGTACGGAGTCTTTCTTCTAAATTATCAAACTCTCTCGGCGGTCTATCCGAGGTCATAACTATCTGCTTACCGTTTTGGAAGAGATCGTTAAATATATTAAACAAAGCGCTCTGCGTACCTGCTTTACCTGCAATATGTTGAATATCGTCAATCATCAAAAGATCGATATTTCTATACTTGTCGCGGAAGCCTTTGTTTTGTTCTCTATCTTGGCTATTTCGAATAACGTCTACAAGTTCGTTAGTCAAAGTTTCTGCAGTTACGTACAAAACCTTGTAATTCGGTCTAGCTTTTTTGACGTAATTACCTATAGCGTACATCAAGTGCGTTTTACCCAAACCAACGCCACCGTAAATAAATAAGGGGTTGTATTTACTACCCGGGGTTTCTGCAACGTTTCTAGCCGCAGCGTAAACGAGTTGGTTAGACGTACCTACTACAAAAGAATCAAAGGTGTATTTATCGGTAACGGCGTTACCCACGCTTTGAGAAGAATTTTTATCCGCTCCGCCCTCTTGCGCCTCGTCTATAACAGGAGCGTAACGCTCTTTTTCGTTTTCACAAATGACGGTAACCGCCGTAATCGAAGGCGACACCGCGGTAAGAGAAGATAAAATCTGATCTATGTAACTTTTATTAACTACTTTTTTAGCAGACTCGGTTGATGCAAGCAATACGAAATTGCCTCCTTCCGCAATAGCGTAGGGATCAAGAGTCTTTATCCAAACGTCGTAACCAACGATGGATACTTTAACTTGTAAAATGGAAAGAGCCTCTCTCCAAAGTTTATTCTTATCCACTAAATAATACCCCTTGTGTTTTTACTACTCCGCGCAAAAGCGCGGAGTAAAATAATAAACTTTACCCGACTAAATCAGTCGGAAATCACGTCAGATAAAGACGATGCACGAGATACGACTTGATTAACTGTAGTGCTTTAGTGAAAAATGCAAGAAAGACGAAAACGTACGAGCGACGCATACCTGAAAGGTACGCTAGCGAGTAGGTTTGAAGTATTTCGCAGTATTTTTCGCTAAAAATCAGTCGGAGATCGTGTCAGATAAAGACGATGCACGAGATACGACTTGATTAACTTTAGTGTTTTAGTGAAAAATGCAAGAAAGACGAAAACGTACGAGTGACGCATACCTGAAAGGTACGCTAGCGAGTAGGTTTGAAGTATTTCGTAGTATTTTTCGCTAAAAATCAGTCGGAGATCGTGTCAGAGTCTTTAAGTCTTTACTCAATACAAGCGTTCAACGCTGCAACCATTTCGTCTACGTCTACGCCGTGAACTGCAGCAGCCTGCTCGATAGTCTCACCACGCGCTAATGCGCAACCTAAACAATGCATACCAAAAGATTGCAATACTTCTGCCATCTTTTCTACGTTGCCGTGCTGTAAAGCTTCACCGATAAGCATTTCTTTCGTTATCATAATATACACTCCTTTATATATAAATATAATACTATATAATATTTACGAATTCATACACAAATAAACCAACAAGGCTAGTGCGCCCAGTCCTAAGAGAGTTGCAACAAGCACTCTCCACGGAGAAACTGGCGTTTTTCCCGTCGTTCTACCCGTTTTGCCGTTGACCAAAAATCCGTAACGTTTTTTATTATATGAAAATCCGCACATCCAAACGGGCAAAAGAAGGTATTTGTAGGTAACCTTTTTATAACTCGTTTTGACGTTCAAGTATCCAACTACGTCGGCGTGATAACGAGAAAGTATTCCTCGTCTTATGTTCGCCTCCATATAACCTTTAGCCCGCTCAAATCCCTCTTTTATGCCTGTAGAATAACGCTCCGCGGAAAAGCCAGCCATGTATTTACTGTCGTAAACGTAAGCCTCTTTGGTGGGGAAAGGGGCAATCTTATTGTATTGACTCTGATCAATCTTCGCGCTTGCCTCTATCGTAACGTCGTCAAAGTCCCCTACGTATTCTCCGTAAACTCTATACCAACGAGTACGTCTGACCGTTCTCCTATCCTTTCCAGATCCTACGGTAACGTAATAGTACTCACCCAATCTTCCCTCGTATACAGATAGGGTGTACGCATCGTACGTCCAACAAGGAAGGTATACGCCCGATACTTTATCTGCAACAAAATTTTTCTTAAGTTTAGAGGGAGCGAATAGTTTTTTCTTAATCCACTTTTTGTAATATTCCTTCGCGTGAGTTTTATCAAAAGCAAAGGGAATAATGGCGCTAGGTTTGATACCAACCTGATCTTGTTCGGCTATTACCCTACTCGCACCGCAAAAGGGACAATTTCCAGCTATCTCTCCTACCTGCAACACGGTAACCGCACCGCAGTTTTCACACCTATAGCTTAGCGCCTCTTTTGCCCATTCGTCCTCGTTCATGTCCGCGAAAAAGTCGTTTTCCTCTTCCAAAATCTCGGACTTAATCTCAACGACACTCCCACAGTGTTCACAAGTCAAACTCTGCGATTCGGGATTGAAAACCATATCCGCGCCACAAGATGCGCATTTCACCTTTTCGGTTTGGTTATATTCTTTGTCTTGAGCGTAGTCCATTAAACTTTTTCACCACATTCTGCGCAGAATTTTGCGGAAGGATCGAGTTTTGCGCCACACTTTGCACAAACCGTATCCTCTTGTTTTGCGCCACACTCCAAACAGAATTTAGCGCCTTTAGGCAAATCTTTACCACATTTTACACACTTTACGCTATCTTCTACCATTTTTGCGCCACACTCCGCGCAAAATCTTGCGCCCTTAGATACGAGCGCGCCACACTTTGCGCACTTGATCTTAGCCTCGTCTTGATCCGTGTTTTGAGAGAGGTTTTGAGCCATCATATTTCCAAAGCCAAAGCCTGCACCAATGCCTAAACCTGCGCCTGCAACACCGTTTTCGTTTTGTGCAGCGTCACGCATAGCCATAGCGGACTGGTACTGGGTAAAAGTGCCCATTTTATCCCCTAAAACACCCATAGAGGTACGAGTGTCCATGGTCTTTTCTACCTCTTCGGGCAAGGACAAATTCTCCACGACGACGTCGGTGAGAACTAAACCTAAAGACTCGAATTTGGGTTGTAATCTATCTTTCGTAAACGCACCGATCTCGTCGTACTTGAGCGCAAGATCGAGAGCAGGTATTGCGGACTCTGCTATAGCGTCTGCAAGAGCGGATACGAGAGATTTTTTAAGATATTCGTGAATATCTTCGGTCTTGAAAGAGCGCATAGTGCCAAAAAGTTCTTTCAAGAAAACGTCTACCTTGTCCACTCTAAAAGAGTATACGCCAAAACCACGTAAACGTATCATACCAAAATCTTTATCCCTCATCATAACGGGGTTTTGCGTTCCCCATTTGAGTCCGGTGAACTGTTTGGTATTAACGAAATAAATATCTCCCACGTAGGGCGTTTCAAAAGCGTATTTCCAGTTTTTAAAAGCAGTCAAAACGGGAACGTTAGCGGTCGCTAAATCATATCTACCGGGACCAAAAACGTCGGCTATTTTACCCTCGTACACGAAAATCGCCTGTTGAGACTCACGAACTATGAGTTGAGAACCCTTCATAACGGCGTAACGATCGGACATAGGGAATTTGTAAACTATAGTATTTTGAGTGTCGTCTTCCCATTCGACGACCTTAAGCATTTGCCTTTTGATTTTATCAAATAATCCCATTTTGCACCTCCTAAATCTATACGTTATAATATTACACTAATTTTTTTCATTTTGCAAGTGTATTTAAAAAGTTATCCACATTGAACGATAATTATAATTATCATTTTTCGCAAAATAAAAAACCGACCAAATATTTGGTCGGTTTTTCTTTATTTGATTTGGAATCGTTGATTATTCAGTAACTTCGGTTACAACCATTGCGTTGAAGTCGAACATTGCAGGAATGTCGTAGCTTCCGGTCATATATACGTGGTAGTTAGTTACGGTCATAGACTTAGCTGCGCCTGCGAACCACAAACCAGCGTAAGTCGAAGACGTGCTAACTACGTTAGCCGTAGTCAAACCTCTGATGGATGCGACCTCAGTGTATTCACTGTCTGCTGCGCCAATAGCCTTAACGTAGATGATCATAGAACCAGCAGTAGTTGAGGTAGGTGCAGTGTAAGAGAATTTAACGCTGTTACCAGTAGCAAAGATCTCGTTAGGCATGAACTTAGCTCCCTTAACGACGTCTCCTCCTATATCGGTAAAGTCCTGACCTCTGCTCCAGATACCTGTGTATGGATCACCATCACTAGGTAGGTAAGCAGGGTTACCGTACCAAGAACAGTCGTGGAATCCACTAAACCAAGCGTTTTCTCCGCCATAAGTGGGCAAGTACTGCCACAACATGAAGCCCAGGTTGAAGTTACCACCGCCAACACCGGAGAGAACGTCCATCTCGATGTTCAAGGTCTTACCAGCACTCAAATCTACGGGTGCACCGGTCATCAACTGAGCAGAACCTACACTTGCGTCGTTTTGGATAAGCCAAGTTTTAGCCTTAACTGCAGGATCAGCAGCAGGATATGCGTACAAGGTCATATCTGCTTCAACGATATCGTTTTCGAAATCCCAAACGTATCCGTCTTCGGTTACGTAAGCAATACCGCCACCACCGTATGCGGTGTCAGAATTGGTTGCGTCAGGTTTAGCTACCTTCTCGCCGGGGTTAACCTCAACGGAAGTGGTAGCGCCACCGATACCAGACATATCGAAGGTAACGCCGGGTTTCAACTCGGTAACGGTACCAGCGAAGTTGGTGTCTACGTTAAATCCAGGTACGGACTCAACTCCACCACCTACTCTATCTACCCAAGCTCTCCAGCCTTTCATTATGAAGCTTCTTCCAGAACCACTATCAATCTTGAAGCCCATGAATACGTTGGAGGTATCCTGAACGTTTGCCAAGGTCAAGTTCGTGGTCCAAGAAGTCAATACGTAGGTGCTATCGTCAGCGCCCGTGGTCTTGGTGTATACGTTAATAGAACCAGTAGTATTCTCGGTAGGTGCAGTGTAAGAGAACTTAAGGGTTTGACCTGCGATATACCACAAGTTTTGTCCCCAACCTTCACCGTTGTTAACACCAGCATTGGTCAAGTTGTTCTGCGTACCATAGTGACCTACCCAAGGCTCGTAGTATGCATAGTTACCATACTGATAAGTGTAGAAACGAGCGGTCGTGGTTGCGTGTCTATTATCAGTACCAAGCATAATGTAAGAGTTGAAGTTCTGCCAACGAGAGATAGATCCGCTTACGAAATCAAACTCAAAGTTCAAAGTAGATCCATCGGACAAGTCTTGGCCGTAAGAGGTACCAAAACCAACGTTACCAGTGGTTGCGTCTACAGAGTATTTCTTAGCAGAGATATCTACACCGTCCCATCTACCGTAAACGGTAACGTCTTCGGTGATGCCTTCTTCAAAATCGAACTTGTTGCCATCTTCATCGTACCAACCTGCAACACCATTGATAGGTGCACCGTCTACGGTAGGAGCGGTAGCAAGACTACCTTCTTCTACTTCTTCACTAGACAAAGCAGAACCGTTGAATACGTAATCTACGGTGTATTTGGGAAGTACGCGAGTTACTTCAATGTAGTTATAAGTGAACATAGCGGGGATATCACCGTCTTTCTCGGTATAGATATGATAGTTAGTAACGGTAATATCGGTAACTGCCTGACCAGCGTAAACGTAAAGCATAATGTATACGTTAGAGGTGTCAAGAGCCATATCAAGAGCAATATCCTCAGCAAATGCTGCTACGGTATACGCGCTATCGTCTGCACCAGTAGCCTTAGTATAGATATACATAGAACCAGCAGTAGTTGAGGTAGGTGCGGTGTAAGCAAATTTTACAGTGTTACCTGCAGAGAAGATCGTAGCAGGAACGTATGCGTCGCCTCTAGTAGGAATGGTCTTGTTGGAAAGATCCTCTACCTTCCACATACCTTTATAGTTGTCGGAAGAAGAAGTGTACGCGGAGTTACCAAACCACCACATATCGTGATGACCACCAAAGCTTTCGTTTGACGTGCCACTGGGCAAGTACTTATGTACTTGGAAACCAACGTTAACGTTTGCCCAACCCAAAGACTCTAAAACGTCCATTTCCATATAAACGGTAGAACCGTCGGACAAGTCTACAGGGATAGCAGAACCGATGTTTGCAGCAACTTTACCGAAGTTAAGTGTGTAAGAATTAGCCTTAACTGCAGGATCAGCAATCCATTTTGCAGTTACGGTAGCGTCACTCTTAACTACTGCGTTAGCATCGTATGCAGAACCGTCTGCATTGAAGAGACCAACTACACCGCCTGCAGGAGCAGTCAAACCGTCGGTAGAAGGAGTGAACTCGGTTGCGGTACCTTGTGCAACAACCTTTTCCGTGCTAGTGCCACCTACTGCGCTCATATCAAAGCTTACAGTGTTGGTAGCTTTACCAGCGGTAAAGTAAGTGGGTTCGCCTAATACGCGAGTCTCGTCGTCACCAGTGTATGCGTATGCAACGTAATCACCTTCGGGCACTTCGTAAATAGCAACACCGAACTTGCCGTTCGAGCCTACTTTCTTACCAGCGAACTTGAAGAATCTGTCGTCTTCAGTCTTAAGAATAATACCATACTCAGCCGTGGTATCGGAAACGGTACCAAATACAACGTGAGCCATACCGGTGAAGATGTCACTGCCGTCTTGGGTATACTCACCTATGTATAACTGAGAGAAGGTCTCAACGGAGCCAGATGCGGATGCACCAACGCAAAGAGCGCTAGCAAGCATAGCAACGACAGCGAGGACCAAAATGATTTTCGCTATTTTTTTCATCTGTCAAAGCCTCCTTAAATATTCGTCTCAACACCGGACGAGAACTAGTAAGAAGTAATTGCTCCGCCAAGTTCGTCGAGACTGTCTGCAAAACTACCCCAAGGGGAAGCTGCTACGGTTTCGAGTTGTACTACGGTGGTAGTGTCCATCGTAGGTTTTTCGTAGTGTTTCATAATCAAACCTCCAAATGTGTAATATTTAGCCACGTAAGAACGTCAAATTTACTTTTTTTATTCGTACCTCTACAGGTCCATATACCCGAAAGGGTAAAAGTACCCCATAGTGATACAAAGGTATCATATCATCTTATATGCAACTAAGTCAAGCAAATATTCCAAAAATTTTAAATTTTTTTGTATTTCTCACCAAAAATATCAAAATTTTGTCAACTTTAGCAAAAAACGGCAAGATTTTGTAAGGTAAAATGAATCTCCCTGTGAAACGCTTTAAGTCGTTTGTTAAAAATTTATCAACGTGTTGACGTATAAAAAATGACTTGACTTTGTTCTCAGCACAAAGTCAAGTCAAATCATTTCCTATACTCTATATTTTCTTATCCACGCGAGAAGTTCTTCATAACCAGATTCGCCCGACGCTATCTCTAGTCCTATTCGCGCGACCTCTCCCATGGGAGGCTTTACCTTTATACCGTTTGCTTCTAAAAAGGTTAAAGTCACGTACATTCCTATGCGTTTGTTGCCATCAACGAATGCGTGATTTGATATAAGTGCAAAACCTATTCTTGCGCCCTTTTCTTCTTTGGTTGGATATAATTCCTCTCCGCCAAAAGTCTGAAACGCAGACTCCAAGGCACTATCCAAGAGAGCTAAGTCACGAACGTTAGGATCTCCTCCCGTTTCTTCCGTGATAAGTTTATGCAATAATAGCACTTTGTCTTTACTAATCTTTATCATTTCGCAAGTTCCTCAAAATCGGACCTGTATTCATTAAGGATCCGCCAAGCAAGAAAATCAATCTTCTCGTCTATCGTCATATCCACCGAAACGTCACGTTCAACGTCTATGATTTTAAATTTAGGTTTGTTGTTTTTTAACACGAAAACCTCTCCTTCTTTTTCCACTAAGCGTGCAACCTTGGAAAAATTTTGATTAGTATCCGTTATAGAAACTATACGATTGGTATCAATATACATAATATCATCTCCTTGTTTATAGTATATACACAAATTCCATTTTTGTCAACCTATTTTTTATCCTATAATTTATCCTAGACGGAATTTACAGAGATAGACGAGATAAATTTGATTATCGCATTATGCCAAGCAGTATGAGAAGAATGAAAAAGGTTGATTTTTATGCAAAAAATAACGTAATTGCTTTACGGATAAAGCTGTAAATTTTAAAATTGAAATATAATTTTAATTATTCAAAATTAAGTACGTTATTTTATATACTTTACTCACCCTTTTGTCGCGCCCAAAAGGGTGGCAAAAGGCGTCGGGTGGGACACTTGCGATTGTGTCCCCCCGATCCCCCCCGCGAAACGCGTTTATTTGGTTTTTTATTGAAATTTTTAGCGTGAAGAGCGTACTATACCGTACGTGACTTGATAAAAGGTGATACACGACGAAGTATTGCGCCGTATATCGGGTGTTTTATCGTAAAACGCGATATTTGCAAGATAGACGAAAAGAATAAAAAAGGAACCATTATAGGTTGGCTTTTTATAGTTGATTTTGTAAAACGCCCGAGATACAAGTAAGACGAGAAGTGTGAGCGTTTTTGAAAGGAGCGTACTTGAGGTACGTGACTTGATAAAACGTGATACACGACGAAGTATTACGCCGTATATCGGGCGTTTTACAGTTTTTCGATGTCAAACAACGTTACAATCTTAAACCCCGCATCCGTTAAAGCTTTTTCTGCATGCGCGTTATCCTCTACTCTCAATACGACGTATGCGTGCTTTTCGGTGCGTGCCATAAATGCGTAGAGATATTCCATGTTTATGCCTTCTTTATCCAACACGCTTAATGCCGAGGTGAGTTCGCCGGGTTCGTCACCGATTTTTACACCTACAACTTCGGTTACTTTTATAAGGTAACCTTTTTCTTGCAAGGTGGCTTCGGCTTTTCCTTCGTTGTTTACGATAAGACGAAGAATACCAAAATCATTGGTTTCTGCTATGGACAACGCTCTTATGTTTACTCTCTCTTTTGCCAAAGTGTCCGTGATCTCAACGAGCGCGCCTTGTCTGTTTTCTACGAATACGGTTATTTGTTTTATAGCCATAGTTCCCCTCCTATATCAATTTTCTCTTATCTACGACTCTGACTGCTTTGCCTTCGCTACGTGCTATGCTCTTGGGTGCAACGAGGTGTACGGTAGGGTTAATTCCAAGCATGGTCTTCATTGCGTTTGCAAGAGATTTTTCCATAGCGAGTATTTCGCCTACTTTGTCCGTGAACTGTTCGGGATTCATCTCAACGTTTACGTCAAAGGTATCGTTGTTATTTACTCTATCTACTATTATCTGATAGTTGGGTTGGTAACCCTCGTTCAAGAGTACGGTCTCGATTTGGCTAGGGAATACGTTTACGCCACGGATAATGAGCATATCGTCCGTTCTACCCATAGGTTTAGCCATTTTGATAAGGGTTCTGCCACAAGAACATTTCTTTCTGCTCAATACGCAGATATCACGCGTTCTATAACGCAACAAGGGGAATGCTTCTTTGTCCAAAGAGGTGAACACTAGTTCGCCCTTCTCGCCTTCGGGTAAAACTTCGCCCGTGTCGGGATCGATGATTTCGGCTAAGAAATGGTCTTCGTTTATATGCATACCGGTCTGCTCTTCACATTCAAAGGAAACGCCCGGGCCAGAGGTTTCGGTAAGTCCGTAGATGTCGTACGCTTTTATACCTAAAGTCGCCTCGATGCCACGTCTCATCTCTTCCGTCCAAGGTTCTGCTCCGAATATACCTGCTTTTAGAGGAATATCTTCGGGTTTATAGCCCTTTTCTTTCAAGGTTTCACCAATGTATGCGGCGTATGAAGGAGTACAACAAAGAATGGTTGCGGATAAATCCATCATGAATTGTATTTGTCTTTCCGTGTTTCCCGACGACATAGGTAAGGTCAAGCAACCTACTCTATGAGATCCACCGTTCAAGCCCGGTCCACCAGTGAAAAGTCCGTAACCGTACGCTACTTGACATACGTCTTTTTCCGATCCGCCTGCGGCTACTATTGCTCTTGCACAACATTCTTCCCACAAATCAATATCTTTTTGGGTGTAGAACGCAACTACACGTCTACCCGTCGTTCCCGACGTGGACTGGATACGAACGCACTCGGACAAAGGCTTTGCCAAAAGTCCGTAGGGATATGCGTCTCTTAAGTCCGCTTTACTTAAGAAGGGAAGAAGATGCAAATCTTCTATTCCATGGATATCTTCGGGTTTTACGCCCTTTTCGTCCATTTTCTTGCGGTAATACTCAACGTTGTCGTAAACGTGCTTTACCTGTTTAACCAATTTTTCGGATTGGAGTTTTTTGATCTCCTCAACGGACATGGTCTCGATTTCTTTCTGATAGTATCTTTTTTCCATATGTTTGTCCCCTTTAGGTTTTAGATTCTTAATTTAGTCCGTACTCACGCGCTAAGAACGCAAAGGACGGGAGTGCGCGAGATATGGTCTCGGGCTTAACGCAATACGCTATTCTAACGTAACCGGGACAACCAAAATCGTCTCCGGGAACTAATAATAATTCGTATTTTTTTGCCTTTTCACAAAATGCGTACGCATCTGCTTCGGGTGATTTCATAAATAAATAAAATGCTCCGTCCGGATAAACGCAATCAAACCCGCAGTCCGTCAATCCACGATACAATAAATCTCTATTGTTTTTGTACACGGACAAATCGGCAGTCAATCCGTCACATTCAGCGGCAACACGTTGGAAAAGGGAGGGCGCACACACATATCCTAACACTCTTCCTGCGCCACAAACGGAGAAATATACCTCTTTGGCGCCTTTGCACTTGGGGTTTACCGCTATATATCCTATGCGCTCGCCCGGCATGGATATGGACTTGGAATAAGAATAGCATACGATAGAGTTGTCGTAATAGTTCATAATGAAGGGAACGACGGTGTCTTTATCGTATACGAGTTCACGATAAGGTTCGTCCGCTATAAAGAATATGGTTTTTCCAAATTCTTTTTGCTTTTTCTCCAAAATCTCCGCTAATTTTTTAATAACTTCCTCACCGTATACAACGCCAGAGGGGTTGTTGGGAGAGTTTATAAGTAAACCTTTGGTGTTTTCCGTAATGGACTGCTCTAATAAGTCGAAATCGGGTTGGAGATTGTCGTCACTCTTTACTACCTTCAACTTTGCCCCTGCTCCCTCGCAAAATACTTTGTATTCGGGGAAAAAGGGTGCAAAAGTGATAAATTCGTCCCCACTTTCGGCTAAAGCGTGAAAGGTAATGGTTAGACTCGCCGCAGCACCGCAAGTCATGTACAAATCGTCTCCACATAACGTAGTGTTGAACCTAACGTTAAGGTTGGTGGCTATGGTGTCGCGTACACCTTTATCACCTTGGGCGGAGGTGTATCCGTGGAGTTCTACGCTAGAGGTGGTGGCAACTATTCTCTCGATACTCTCGTTGACCTCTTTGGGTGCGGGTACGGACGGATTGCCGATAGAAAAGTCAAATACGTTCTCTCGACCTATCTCTGCCCCTCTTTTTTTGGCGTATTCAAAAATTTCTCTGATTACGGAACGCTTACTACCAAGCGCGTACGTTTTTTGATTGATCATATCTTGCCTCGTTAGATAATTTTATATAACTTTATTATTATAACATATACAATACGAGATTTCAAGTATCATTTTTAATTCTCATATAAGTTTTTCTCTCGTCTTTTTCCCAAGTTTCCTCAAAAAGATTGCCGTTTGGATTTTTGTATATTCCTCTTCCGTGTCGAACTCCTCTTGCCCATTCGCCGTCGTAGTATTCCCCACTTTTCCAAGTCATTTTCCCTACGCCGTCCATAACTCCGTCTACCCACGATCCTACGTAGACGTCACCGTTAGCCCATTTGAATTCGCCCGTGCCGTGCATAACTCCGTCACGCCACTCTCCCGAATAAAAATCTCCGTCCGACCACGAGAACTTTCCGTATCCGTTTTTCTCCCCTCTGCTCCATTCTCCTTCGTACTTGCCGTAGGAATAGTTTTTAACAACTTTTCCTGAAAACTCGCCAGATTTTATGGAGCCTTGGTAGACGTCGCCGTTATTATATACGATTTTCCCTTCAAAATCGCCGTTATCCTTGACCTCTCCGTCAAAGTAACCGCCCGAAAATTCCATTTTCATAAAAACCTCGTTTGTGTGAAAAATAAAAAAAGTACGGCTTGAGCCGTACTTTAGTTTTGCCTTAGATTAGGACTTGTACATACGTTTACGAGCAGCCTCTGCCTTCTTCTTACGTTTAACGCTGGGTTTTTCGTAAGCTTCTTTACGACGGAGGTCGCCAATGATACCATCACGAGCGCATTTACGTTTGAAACGTCTGATAGCGCTGTCTAAGGTTTCATTTTCACCAACTTTGATAGTAGACATTCTTTTCACCTGCCTTTCGCACGTGCGATAAGTTACTCGTTTATTATACCAAATTCCATAAATTTGTCAACGATTTTTTAATACCTTTTTTGATTAACACATTTTTTCTTCCATTTTCTTGCCCGCTAATATGTGTACGTGCAAGTGCGGTACGGTTTGACAAGCGTCCGCGCCTTGATTCATTATGAGTCTATAACCGTTTTCTAAACCAAGTTTTTCTTTCAAACCACCCAAGGTATAAAAACAACGTCCCAAGATCTCGCTTTGCTCTTTGTTCATCTCGTCAATAGTCTTGAAATGTACTTTGGGTATCATCAAATAATGCACGGGGGCTTGGGGCGCTACGTCTTTGATGATTATCATCTCGTCGTTTTCATAAAGTTTTACGGAAGGGATTTCTCCCTTTATAATCTTACAAAAAATACAGTTTTCCATTTTTTCTCCTTTTAGGCTTTTACACCGTCTTCGTATATTTCTTGGGGTACGACTTCCCTAATTTCTCCTACTTTTGCGCAATTTAGATAGACTCTCACGTATCTATCGCTATATCCTACGTATCCAAAATCCGTTTTCTCTTCAACGAGCACTAAACAAGGCTTACCTAAAACCTTTTTCCTATAACTTAACCTCAACTCGTCACGGAGTTTTTCCAATCTTTCCGCCCTATCTTTCACGATTTTTCCGTTTAATTCGCCAAGTTTATACGCCACCGTACCCTCGCGTTTAGAATAAGGAAAGACGTGGACGTCGGAGAAGGCGCATTTTTTACACAAATCTACGGTGTCTAAAAAATCTTCCTCACTCTCCGTCGGAAATCCTACTATAACGTCCGTCGTGATAGACGGGTTTTCAAAGTACTCTTCTATTAGTCGTACTGCGGATAAGTACTCCTCTCTTGTGTACTTTCTGTTCATCTTGGCTAAAACGGAATTTGATCCACTCTGGAGGGATAGATGAAAGTGAGGACAAAAATCTTTAAGATTTTTCAAGCTTTGCAAAAATCTTCTATTGATTACGCCTACCTCAAGTGAACCTAAACTTATGCGTTTGTCCACCTCGCTCAATCTTTCGATTAAGTCAGTTAACTCCACACCAATATCTCGTCCGTACGCAGATAAATTTATGCCCGTCAATACCACTTCTTTGGTGTTGGTATTCTCTATCTCTTCAATACAACGCTCTATCGTCCTACTTCTTGCTCGCCCTCTTAAATAAGGTATGATGCAATAGGAACAAAAATTATTACAACCGTCTTGAATTTTTAGATAAATCTTGGCTTTGTTGCTGTCTGCAGAAGATTGGTCAAAGTCTTTTTCTAGTTCAAACGTGCCTAAGCCCTCTTCTTCTATCAAATCTGCAATCTTGCCTTTATCCGCCGTGCCCGATATGTATCTTACTCCCTCTTTTTGGAACTTCGTATAATCCTTTTGGCTTGCACATCCGCACACTATGATCTTAGCGTTAGGATTGATTTTTTTAATCCTACTCACGCTTTGACGAGATTTTCGCTCCGCTTCCGCCGTGACCGCGCAAGTGTTGACTATATATATATCGGCGTATTCCAAGTCGTCCACGACGACGTGTCCGCGGGATCGTAAAACTTTGGCTATTGCATCGGATTCGTAACTATTTACACGGCATCCGTACGTAAATACGCAAATTTTCATCAAATAACTCCCGCTTTATATAAAATAAGACTACTTAATACGATGGCTGCAGTTTCTGCGCGCAAAATTCTTTTGCCTAAGGTGACTGCAACCGCGCCCTTTTGGCTCAATTCTTCTCCTTCGTCCTCCGTAAAACCGCCCTCTGAACCAACAACTAGATCAATCTTCGTGCATTTTCCAAGCGTAACGTCACGCAAGGTGCGATTTTCTTCGTTTTCGTTTGCAAATATTACGAGATTTTCAAAGGGTATTTCGGATAGATATATCGGCTCGTTTATCACCGTTAGTCGACTAGCGCCACACTGTTTTGCGGCAGACAGAGCCACTTTTTCTAATTTTTCGAGTTTAAGATCTTTTTCACTGCGCGCAGTGATTACGGGGGTTATCTCCGCTACGCCTAGTTCCACCGCTTTTTGGACGATAACGTCCATTTTATCACTCTTGGCTATTCCTTGGAAAAGGCGCAAATAGACCTTGGGTTCAGCATCGTTTATCACTTTTTCGTCTATATCGGCTATAACGTAATCCTTGCCTAGTTCGCGGATAGTGCAATAGTAGTCGTAGCCCGTGCCGTCAAAGACGATGATTTTGTACCCGACTTTGTATCTCAAAACTCGTATCATGTGATGCGCTTCGTCTCCGCCTATATTGAACGTTGAACCCACTCTATCACTTTTTTGTGCGTAAAATCTCTTAATTTCCATACTAAAATACCATATACACGGCGCGCCAATCGTCCTCGGATAAAACTTTTTCCGTCTTAAATCCTGCGCTCTCGTATGAGGATAATACCTCGTCCAAACGCTCGGCTATTATTCCACTGGCTACGAGTTTTACACCCTTTTTGACCGCTTTTTTCAATCTATCAAGCAAGCGCAACAATATATCCGCCGTGAGGTTTGCTATCACTATATCACAGTCTAATTCGTCCGATAAGTCGGCTACCTCGACTACGCAATTATGCTCAACTTTATTCTTTTCTACGTTTTCCTTGGCTACCTCAACCGCTTTTTGGTCAATGTCGGTCATGTACACACTCTTTGCGCCAAGTTTAGAGGACGCTATACCTAAAATACCGCTTCCCGTGCCAACGTCTACCACCTTTTTGTCCACTAGATCCAATTCTTCAAGTAAAGACAAGCAAAGTCTAGTACTTGCGTGCTCGCCCGTGCCAAACGCCATGCCCGGCTCAAGTTTAACTACGGCTTTATCTCCGTCGTAGTCTAACCAATCGGGGACTATGGCTATTTTTTTGAGTTCGACCGTTTTGTAAAACTTGCGCCACTCTTCATTCCAGTTTTTTGTGCAAACCTCTTTTACTTGTACCTCGAGCGTGCCGTAGTCTATGCCGAAATCCTCGCTTTTCAGATAGGCAATTCGCTCCTCTAGTTGGGATAAAATCTTCTCTTTATCCTCTATTTTGCAAAAACCTTTGACTACGACGTCGTCCGTGTCTACGAGTACTCCGCCTTCTACGTAATCCCAATTGGTTTTGGAGGACAAAACCTCTAAAACGTCACGTTTATCCGATACGCAAACGCCCTCGCCTGTTAAATCGGTGAGGGTGTCTGATATTAAGTCTGCGCCCTCACTCGTCGTGAGTACGCTTATTTCTATACTGTCGTTCATCATAAATTTCTTAAAGAATCGTAATACGATTTCTGCTTAGGACTTTGGTTTTGAGCAAGACTCTCGCCCAATTTTTTGAGTTGTTCTTTTTGTTCTTTATTCAAGCCTTTCGGCGTTTCTACCGTAACCGTTACGTACAAGTCGCCGTACTGCTCTTTTTTGAGATACTTCAAGCCCTTGCCTTTTATCCTAAACATCGTACCCGTCTGCGTACATTCGGGTATTTGATAACTCACGGGCTCGTTAAGTGTCGGAATATCCACCTTTGCGCCTAACGCAGCTTGGGTAAAAGTGATAGGCATCTCAAGCAATAAATCACTTCCGCGACGCTTGAACACGGGGTGCGCTTTTACGGATAAAATAATGATAAGATTACCTTTCTTTCCTCCGTTTTTGCCCGCTTCACCCTCATTATAGTAGGTCATCATCTGTCCGTTATCTACGCCCGCTGGAACGGTGATTTTAACCGTTCTTCTCTGACGAGTAAAGCCTCGTCCTCTGCACGTCGGACACTGTTCTTCTATGATTTTTCCCGTGCCTCTACACTCCGGACAAACTTGGGAGTTTTGAATACGTCCAAACGGCGTGTTTTGCACCGTCAAAATAGTACCCGTTCCGTTACATCTCGAACAAGTCTTGAGTTTGGTGCCGTCCTTTGCGCCCGTACCTTTACAGTCTTTACACTCTTCGTTACGATTTATAGTGATTTCTTTCTCGCAACCAAATGCAGCTTCACGGAAAGTGAGTACGAGTTCCATCGTTATATCGTCGCCGTCTACGCGATTATCACGATAACCACGTCTACCACCGCCACCAAATGCGGAGAAAATATTGGAAAAGATATCGTCAAAACCGCCACCGAAGCCTCCCGCTCCGTAGCCACCGCCAAATCCACCGCCCATAGGTCCGTCTTCTGAACCGTAATTGTCGTAATTCGTTCTCTTTTCCTTGTCGCTAAGTACGCTATACGCCTGATTTATGTCCTTAAATTTTTCCTCCGCCGATTTTTTCTCACTCTCTGATGCAGTGGAAAATTTGTCGGGGTGGTACTGTTTGGCAAGATTACGATACGCGCTCTTAATTTCCGCGTCCGTTGCGTCCTTTTTTACGCCTAATATGCCGTAATAATCCTTGTCCATGTCGCTCCTTAAATATGCATATGCAGAGAGTTAAAAAACTCTCTGCAATTTTTTAGTGAATGTCGGGGTTGTCAAATCCACCTGCTCCGTTCTCTGCTCCGGCTCCGGGGTTTTCCTGTTGAGCCTGTTGATAGAGTTTGGTGAATATCGGGTTTGCAACGTTAGAAAGTTTTTCGGTCGCTGCTTTGATCTTCTCAACGTCGTCTGTGTTGGTCTCGGTCTTTGCTTCCTCTATTGCTTTCTTCAAGGTTTCTTTTTCTTCCTCAGTCAACTTGTCTCCGCTCTCGTTTACAGTCTTTTCCATAGCGAAGATGAGTTGATCCGCGTTGTTTTTAACCTCTACTGCTTCTTTACGTTTCTTGTCTTCCTCTGCGTACTTTTCTGCATCTTTAACTGCTGCGTCTATATCGCTTTCGGAAAGATTGGAAGAGTTCGTAATGGTTACGCTCTGCTCTTTGCCCGTTCCTTTATCCTTTGCTTTTACGGATACGATACCGTTGGAGTCGATATCGAAGGTAACCTCGATCTGAGGTATTCCACGAGGTGCGGGAGCGATACCAGAGAGTTGGAATCTACCCAAAGTCTTGTTGTCCGCTGCCATCTGTCTTTCACCTTGCAATACGTGGATATCAACCGAAGTCTGATTGTCCGCTGCAGTGGAGAATACTTGAGATTTGCTAGTAGGAATAGTGGTGTTTCTATCAATAAGTTTGGTGAATACGCCACCCAAAGTTTCAATACCCAAAGACAGAGGAGTTACGTCAAGCAACAAAACGTCTTGAACGTCGCCGGATAATACACCGCCTTGAATAGCTGCTCCCAACGCTACGCACTCGTCGGGGTTGATTCCCTTGTAAGGCTCTTTTCCAGTCAAACGCTTAACTGCCTCAACTACGGCAGGAATACGAGTAGAACCACCTACTAAAACAACCTTTGCAATATCGGATGCGGAAAGTCCAGCGTCCGACATAGCTTGTTTTACAGGTCCTTCCGTCATTCTAACCAAATCTTCGGTCAAAGCGTCGAATTTTGCTCTCGTGATGTCAAGATCTAAGTGTTTAGGTCCGTTAGCGTCTGCAGTGATGAAGGGAAGATTGATGGTGGTCTTGGTAACGCCACTCAACTCGATCTTAGCTTTTTCCGCTGCCTCTTTAATTCTCTGCATAGCGGTTTTGTCGCGAGAAAGATCGATTCCGTCCGACTTTTTGAATTCGTCTACGATATAATTCATAAGTTTAAGGTCAAAGTCGTCACCACCGAGTTTGTTATTTCCGCTCGTTGCCAAAACTTCGGTAACGCCGTCGCCAAGTTCCAAAATAGATACGTCGAAAGTACCGCCACCAAGGTCGTATATCAAAATCTTTTGGTTTTTAGCATCTTCTTTGTCCAATCCGTACGCAAGTGCTGCAGCGGTAGGCTCGTTGATGATACGCAAAACCTCAAGTCCTGCTATCTTACCTGCATCCTTGGTTGCTTGACGTTGACTGTCCGAAAAATATGCAGGAACGGTGATAACTGCTTGGGTTACCTTTTGTCCAAGATATGCTTCTGCATCTGCTTTAAGTTTGGAAAGAATCATTGCAGAAATCTCTTGAGGGGTATATGTTTTGTCCCCTATGTTTACTTTATAATTCGTACCCATCTCTCTTTTAATAGAGGTAACGGTACGGTCTGCGTTTGCAACTGCTTGACGTTTTGCAACCTGACCTACGAGTCTTTCTCCGTCCTTGGAAAAACCTACGACGGAAGGAGTAGTGCGGTTTCCTTCAGGGTTAGGAATAACGACTGCCTCGCCACCTTCCATAACCGCTACGCAAGAGTTAGTAGTACCTAATTCAATACCGATAATTTTACTCATTTTTTATATCTCCTAAAAATAATTTTTCTAATTAATTGCTTACTTTAACCATAGTATGGCGCAAGACTTTGCCACGATAAGTATATCCTTTTTGGAACACGGCGAGAACCTTTCCTTCCTCCACACCCTCTACCTCTTCCGAGGTAACTGCGTTGTGATATTCGGGATTGAAATCCTCTCCTTCCGCTTTTATCTCTTCTACGCCACCAACGCTCAAGACGTCCTTCATCTGGCGCAAGATAAGTTCTACGCCCTTTTTGTCGTTTTCGTCTATCACGCTTGCTAACGCTCTCTCAAGGTTATCCAAAACGGGTAACATCTCTAAATACACGTCTGCCGCTCCGTCCACTCTCGCTTTAGTCACCGCTTCCAAGTTTCTTCTGCGATAATTGTCGAAATCGGCTTGGACTCTCATCCATTTATCTTTATATTCGGCTTCGAGTCTAACGAGTTTTTCTTCGTATTCTGCGATAATTTCGGATTTTTTCTTGGATTTTTGCTTGCTTTCTACGCTATCCTTTACCTGTTCTTCCATTTTATCCTCCTATTCTTCGCGATTTAAGGTCTTGGTTATATAATTCAATACGCTCACGACCTTGTCGTAATTCATTCTAGTAGGTCCGATAACTCCAACCTGTCCTATCTCTTTTCCTCTGATTGTATATTTTGCGCTAATTACCGAGCAATCTGCCAATCCATCCTCTCCGTCCGACGAATCTATCTTGACCGTGAGTTCAATAGGACTACCGTCTATACTCAAAGAGTTTTCACTAGCGCTCATGAGTTCGGAAAGTTTTTCCTTGGTGTCTATAACCTCAAGTAAATTCTTTACCTTATCTATATTCCCTGCGTACTCCGGATAATCAAGCATCTTTCTGCTACCCTCTAAGTACACGCCACTATCTTCCTCTCTACCGTGACGACGAATAACCTCGAACACGCTTTCAAACAAGGTACGGAATTTATTGAGTTCGCCGTCAATCATCTCGGTAGGCATCTCAATATCTTTCAACTGCTTGCCTGAGAAAATCTCGTTCAACAATCCGCCTGCTACCTCAACGTAGGTGTCGCCTACGTCCTCGGGAATATTAATAATGTTATCTCTTATAATACCAGAGTCAGTTATTACTATAAGTAGGGCGCTTCCGTCCGTCAAATCTACGAGTTTAATCTCTTTTATCGTAACGTTTTCAATGTTTTGTATCAAGATAACCGAGGTGTAATTGGTAATATCACTTATAACCTTTGCCGTACGCCTTACGATATCTTCTACCTTGACCATCTTGTCGTCAAGATAGGACTTTATCCTGTGCATCTCGGTAGGCGTCAAACTCTTTTTACTCATAAGTTTGTCAACGTAGAGTTTGTACGCTTTGCCAGAGGGTATTCTACCTGCGGAAACGTGAGGTTGAACCAAGTACCCCATATCCTCTAGCGCGGATAATTCGCTACGTATGGTCGCGGGTGATAGCGCGGGTAAATACTTTTGCTGTATCTCCTTACTGCTAACGGGTTCGGCTTGCGCTATATACTCGTCTACGACAGCGTGCAATATTTTAATTTTTCTCTCGCTGATTTCTTTCATTTTTCTACCTTGATTTTGGCACTCTACCTTTTTGAGTATTAGCACTCGCAAGGTTTGAGTGCTAACGATTTACATTATACACTTATATTGCGAAAAGTCAACTAATTTTTATAACTTTATAGAAATTTTTTATCACGTGTTTTTTTGCAAATTTCGACAAAAATTTTTACGATTTCTCCGCTTTTGCCGTGCTATTTTCACTTTTTTCGTCCTTTTTTAAGGTGTTTTGGAGAAAAAATACGCCTAACACGACTAGAAAAATTCCAAAATAAACACTAAGATTTTTACTATCCGTAACGCTTGCAAGTAACGCTCCTCCAACTGCCGTGACAACGGCGGGAAGAACGAGGTATAATAACTTTTCCGTGTGTAGTAAGCCTTGCTTTGCGTTCACTATTAAGCACGCTATAGAAAGCGGTGGAAAACTTATTAAATTTATACCTTGAGCCAAGCCTTGCTCTACTCCTGCAAACACGACGAGCAAGGGTATTAAAAGCGTTCCCCCACCCATTCCCATTCCTGCAATCACGCCACCTAGCAAACCGAACGTTATATACCACACTAACATAACAACCTTACACCTCCTACGATCATCAACACGCCGAACACGACGCCCAATATCTTATCGGGTAATTTTTTCAGTAAAAAAGATCCCACGACACCACCTATCACGAAGGCTATGCCTACGGGTAAACCGATAGATAATTCGTAGTTTCCCGACAAAATATAGACCACTCCACTCACTATACTCAAGGGTAAAATCACGGCTATTGCCGTGGCGTGCGCCTCTTTTTGAGAAAGTTTACCTGCAAGACACAATAAAGGCACGACTACCATTCCCCCTCCTCCGCCGAAAAATCCGCTCAAAAACCCTACGAGTAGCCCTCCAAGTAGATAAAAAACCTTCTTTTTCTTGTCATCTGTCCAACTTTTTGCTTTCATAAGGTATAGTCTTGACAAATTTATAAAAAATTATCAATATTCGTTTGCGTTTGAATTGTTTTTATTATATAATAATTAAGTGTTATTTTATAATAACAATAATAAAGACTCAAAATACTCAGAAAAGGTGAATGTGATGAGAAAACAGAAAACTAAGAACTTACTCAAATTGATGGGCTCCATGCTTCTCGTTATCGTACTCGTCTTGTCCCTCGTTGCGTGCAACGCACCAACTGACGGCGGAAACGACGACGGCGACGAAATCGAAGAAGTAATCACTCCGGTTAGAAACGGTTCGTTCGAATACTTTACGGGCGACTCCGCTCTCTTGACTCCTAATAATTGGTCCTACAAGACCGATTACGGTATCGAGTCCGGTGACGATAACGTTTACAACTACAGAGGCGTTATCAACGTATCCGCTGCAGGTTTTGATGCAGAAGGTACTCACTTGTCTAAAAACCCCGGTAAGGTTGGCGACGACGATTACGTTTTGATGATCAACAACGTATTGCCTTTCTCCGCTACTTATTCTTCTACTGCGGTAACTATTGAACAGGACAAGTACTACGCTTTGACCATAAACGTAAAGACTGCTAATATCGCAGAGGACTCCAACGGCGCGTATATCTACGTTATCAACGGTTCTTCCTCTACTCGTAACTACGTTGCTAAGTTTGAAAACGTAAAAGCTAACGATTGGACGACTTATACCTCTTACATCAAGGCTAACTCCGTTTCCAATTCCTCGGTTTACGTTAAACTTGCTATGGGTGAAGGCGACGACGATAGCGACAACCTTGCTCAAGGCGTTGCTTTCTTTGACGAACTCGATCTCAAAGAAATCACTAAAGCAGAATACGACGAAGCTACCACGAACGCTAATATCAAAGCTAACGACAAGATCGCAAGATACGATTTAGCAGTTCCCAACGCAGAGTTTGACAATACCTCTTCCACTACGACGTCCACCACGTCTACCAAGACTCCTTACAATTGGTACACCAAACGTGGCGCAGACGACAACGGTGAAAACGAGGCTCCCACTACCGGTCGTAGCCGTGGTATCATCGATATCACTCAGTACAAAGGCACGCAGTCTACCGGTGCTTTGGCAAACAAATACGTTAAAGACGTTGTTCAAGGAGATCTCCTCCCTGCTAACTCTATCGGCAACAACGTATTGATGCTCTATTTCTACAACACGGAGTCTCCTTCCGCTCACGCGTACTACTCCGATTCTTTCACATTCAAATCTGAAAAAGAATATAAGCTTACCTTCTGGATGCTCACTTACGGTATCCGTGACGTAAACGGTCAAGAAAACAGTGAAAAGGGTGTAACCGTTAAACTTGGCGACACCACCCTCTTTAAAAATGAAAACACCAACGGCGCTTGGCGTGAGTACACCGTATACATCGACGGTTCTCTCACTCAGGACAAGGCTCAAGCCCTCTATTTCTGGCTTGGTACTGGTCACGAGAACGATAAGTCCAACTACGTTTCCGGTGCTGCGTTCTTCGATTGCATCAGTTTGGTAGAAATCGACCAGACCGATTTCGATGCATCCGTTGAATCCGACGTTTTGTCTAAAGTTGATTACTCTACCGTAAACCTCTTGGACGACGCTATTGGTAATGCATTTGCCGACGACACCTTGTGGAGCGGAAAACTTAGCGCAGACGTTGCTACTCCCGCACAAGGCAAGGAAAGCGTTTTGTCTCTCGTTGATCTTGATAATTTGACCAACGCTGATTGGGGCGTTGATGCAGACCTTAGCGTTGAAGACGGAAAGAGCGAGAGAGAAGGTCACAATAAAGCGCTTGCTATCTACAACAAAACGGCTACCGCTTATAACGTAAACTTCAACCACGTATTCACTATTGAGCCCAACACCTCTTACCGTTTGTCTATGTGGGTTAAGACCTACAATATAACTACTGGTAAAGGCATCTCCATCAAACTTACCAATCTTGGAGATAACAAGGTTCTTGACGACGTAGATGCTGAAGACGGTGACGATTCCGTTATCTCCACCGTATCTACCGTAAATACCGAAACTCTTGCAACTAAAGACGTTGAGTACAAGAACGATTGGACCGAGGTCGTATTCTACGTAACCGGTCATCAATCCAAATCTAACGTAGTTGCTCTCTCCGTTGAGTTTGGTTCGGGTACGAGATACTCCCCCGACAACCTCCTCTCCGGTACGGCGTTTATGAGAAATATGTATTTGGAGAATCTCACTTACAGTGAATTCAATAACGTATCCGCATCCACAAACGTTAACAAATATTCATTCATTCAAGATAGTTCTTCTTCCGTCACGAACGGTAACTTCAACTTGATCGATGCAGATAAAACTCACGACTTGGTAAGTGGTGAACTTGATAAAAACCCCGGTGCTCCTGCTTCTTGGACGGGCGCATATGACAAATCTACCACTAGTTCCGAAAAAGAGGTTAGCGTAGTTTCCGGTATCGTAAACGAAAAGGTATTTAACAATATCCTCTTAGCAAACGCAGGTTCCGTAGGTGGCGTAAACGTATTCCCCTACTCAGACGAAGTTTTGGAAAACACCGACATTTTGTTCAACGGTGAACCCAACCTTCTTATGATTTGGAACAAGGGTGCAACTGCTTACGGTTATACCGCAACGCAAAAATCCTTGACCGCTAACTCTTACTACAAGGTACAGGTTAACGTAAAAACTCACGTTCCCGTATCCGCAGAGGGCGCTAATATCTCTATTGCTCACGGTAACACCGTTCACGCATTTAAGAACGTTAACACCGAGGGTAATTGGAAAACCTACACCTTCTTTATTGAAGTAGGTCTTAACTCCTCTACTGCTAAGATCAACTTGGCTTTGGGTGGCGACACTAGAGCTACCGGCGTTGCTTTCTTCGATAACGTTTGGTACTCCACCATCAACGAAGAAGATTATAACGAGGCAGTAGCTAGCGATAGCGTTATGAAATACTCCTTGACTACGGACTCTTTCGATAACGTTTCCTCCGAAGACGAAATTGCTCAACCCTCTAACTTCACGGGTGCAATCGTGTCTGGCGCTCCCTCCTCTTCTAAGTACTACACCGCTGGTATTATCGATAGCAATCAGTTCAGTGAAAACGTTCAAGAAGACTTCGGTTTGACTAAAGCTCCCGAAGCTCACACTGGTAACGAGTTGCTTGCAATAAACCTCAAAGACGTTGATAACGGTTCTGCTTACGCATATACCAGTACCAAGTACACCTTCTCCGCTAACGGTTACTATAAAGTAAGCGTTTGGGCTAAAGTTCAGTCCATTGGCGAAGACGATAAAGCTATCGTTAAACTTACTCTCTCCGAAACCGATACGGCTACCTTCGACGTAACCGAAACGGAATGGACCGAGTTCTCCTTCTTGGTAAAAATGGACGATAGCGATTTGTCTGAAGTTACCTTGAAACTTGCTCTTGGCGAATACAACAAGGACGAAGACGATAAGGTTATCACTGCAGATTACGCAAAAGGATACGCATTCTTCGACGACGTTACCATTGAGAAAATCACCGAAGACGAGTACACCGCAGGCACTGCTGGAGATTACCTCAAGAAGATCGACGTAGTTGCAAATAACGAAGCTTTGGATAACGAGGAAGAAGAAAAAGAAGAGACTCCTGCTACCGGTCTTGATGCAGGCGCTATCATCGGTATAGTTAGCGCATCTCTCCTCTCCGTTGCAGTAGTTGCAGTTCTCGTCATAGTATTCGTTAAGAACGTTGGTCCTAAGATCAAAGAAAAGAGAAGCAAGAAATTCAAGAAACCCGGCTACAACAAACGTAGCGGTAAGCCTACAGGCAAAGATGATCTTGACAAGTTCAAAGACTAAAACTTAATTAAAAGCCCACCAAAATGGTGGGCTTTTTTCTTACATTATATCGGTTTGATAATTTTAATTTTATTATTTAACATTTTATAAAATGTTGCTCTTTCCTTTGCCTTTTTTTTATCAACATACTATAATATAAATATCAAATTAAAGGACGTTTATTATGAACACTCGAACGAAGAGCCAAAAGTTTGCATATTGGTTTTTAGCCTTGTCTACATTCTTTATGTATATCGTTTTGACTGGTTCTAAAAACTTGTATACTGCAGAAAAATTGACCATGCAAGCTGTGGATAATTTTGATCCCGTTGCTATGATGTCAACTATGGAATACTATTTTTACGCCTACGCTATTACCCAAGTTCTTTTAGTATTCTTTATGAAGAAAATTAATATAAAGTGGTATCTCACTATCACGATTTCGCTATCCGGTATATTGACTATTTTAATGTCGTTTACCAACGTCGTCGTCGAGCAGTGGATTATCTACGTTATAAACGGTGCTATGCAAGCAGGTATTTGGGGTTGCTCGCTACAAACCTTGAGCAAACATCTTCCTAAAGATATCCTTCCTAAAGCAAACTCCATAATGTCCTCCGGTCCTGCCGTCGCGTATTTTATCTCGTACGGTGTGTCCGCTTTGTTTGGAGAAAATTGGAGATTTCCTTTCGTCCTACTCGGCATCATCTTGATTATCGCAGTAGCGCTATATTTTATTGCAGTAACCAATATGAAACGTTATCCCCGTGAGGTTGAATTGCACCACGTCGTGCACGCAGACGGTACGGAAGAAGACGTAACGGACGAGGACAAAAACGACTTTATTCACCTCAAAAACAGGAAGAGAATATTTGCTTACTACGCTTTCTCCCTTTTCTTTGGTCTAGTCGTTACCTTCCTTTACTTCTCACTCAACAATACGGTAGATTACTTTATCTCGAATATTGGAGGATTTGACAACACTACGGCAAAGGTTTTATCTATGGTCGTTCTTGTTTTATCCGTATTCGGTCCTGTGATCGTTGTAAGAGTCTGTGAAAACCATATCAATTTCCTAAAGGTTGGACTCGTTTTCTTTGGATTTGCACTCCTCTGCTCTATTGTTTTGCTCGTATTATTTAACGTTGGTATTACCTCGTTTGCGATATTAGTCGTATTCTACGCGACCTTCTTAATTCTCGTAAACGGAGGCAGAACTATTTCTTTGTCCGTATCCGCGCTTAGAATGAGAGATAAAATCAATACGGGTGTGTATAGCACTATGGTAAACGCTGCAGCATCAATTTCCGCAGGTATCGCTCCTAAGATTTACACCATAATAGTTAATCCCAAGGTAGAAGATCCCGTGCTCATTCATCAAAATTGGATAAACGCTTTCACCGTATCCGTAATACTCGGTGCTATCGTGGTTGTAGCCTTAATTGGTTTATTATTCTGGATAAAACGACTCAATAAGATTGACGAGAAAACGGACGCTATCGTATCGGACACCGTAGTTTAAAATAATTAAAAGGTTTGCTCTTGCAAACCTTTTTTGTTTTCCTTGCATAAAAACCTTCTCTTTGATAACAATATTACCAAAAGGAGGTATATATGCTTACACTTAATATCATTACGTTAATTCTCGTATTGGTCGGCGCTTTGAACTGGGGACTTATAGGTATTTTTAATTGGAACTTGGTTTCCGCAGTTTTTGGCGCTGGTAGCGTAATTGCGACCATTATATATATCTTGGTCGGAATTTCTGCGCTTTGGCTCGTGTTATCCGTTTTGACAAGCAAAGGTAGAGTTAGTTTTTCTAAATGCGATTGTAATTGTACCGAGAGCCATTATTAAGCCTTTTTATAAAGAAGAGGCACGCAAACTATTGCGTGCCTCTTCTTTTATATTAATTATAATACGAATAATACCGTGGATATTGCGGTCAATATAAGACCAAGTTTTGTGTACGTTCCACTCTTCTCCTTAAAGCATAGCGCACCGATAATAGCGGTGATTACTATAACACCTCCGTTTGCAAACGGGAAGGTCAAGGTTGCAGGGAGTACGGCGGTTGCCTCTATATTAAATACGTTAGCAAAAGCAGTGGAGATACCGTAGCAAGCCGAGAACAATAACGGCAACACTCTAAAGATTCCTTTACAAGTCTTGACACCCTCTCTCGTCTTTTTGAAGCAAGACAACACCAAAAGGATAAGTACGCAGATAACGGTCACCATAAGCATATAGAGTCCACAAAACTGAATACTTGATATAGGGGTAATGCCTACTGCAGTTTGTGCTATTTGTACGTCGGCTTGTACCGCGCACACCACGCCTGCTAAACCGTTACAAATAAATCCTGCAAAGCACGCCGACCAGAAAAGAATCTTTTCTTTCTTCGTGCCAGAGTTTTTACTCTTCTCTCCCCCTCTCTCGTCCAAAAGAGGTACTACTAAAGATATAAGCATCAAGCCAATACCTATCCATCTAAATACGCTAACCGAGGGACCCTCGCCACGGAAAATCAATCCGTATATAAAGGTCAAAACTATGCTACCGAGTAAGGTAAACATAGAGTACATACTCATATTTCCAAGGCTAACTACCAATATTCCCAAGATAACGAATACAACGCTAATTACGGCAAAGGCTAAAGCAAGCAAAGTACTAGGAAGATTGTCAAATACTAGTCCGCCACCTATAATCGTACAAACCAAGGTAGCAACTATACCGTAAACGATAGAAAACGCCAAAGTCGTATACAACGTTCTTTTGATACTGCCCGAAAACAGTTTCATAAAGATGAATAATCCACACAAGCCAACTACGGCACCAAGCATGTAAATCATACTAAATTCTCCTTTTTTTCAAACCTCAACGATATTATCACAAACCATTTCAAAAGTCAAAGGAAAGACCTATCTTTATTTGAAATTTCAAGCATTTTTTATATATAAAACAAACATTTATATTGCATGAAAAAAGCAGTCCGTTTGGACTGCTCTTTCATTGTTAGCGAACTTCTTTAACTTTAGCTGCTTTACCCTTACGATCACGCAAGTAGTAAAGTTTTGCACGGCGAACTTTACCGTGTCTCAATACCTCAACGTGGTCAATCTTGGGTGAGTGAAGAGGGAAAGTTCTCTCAACACCGATACCGAAAGACAAACGACGTACGGTAATGGTTTCGCGAATAGAGCTGTTCTTGCGAGCGATAACGGTTCCCTCGAAAGCCTGAAGTCTTTCACGGGTTCCCTCAACGACCTTAACGTATACCTTAACGGTGTCACCAACGTTGATCTCGGGTAAATCGTTACGCATACCTTCTTTTTCTAAAGTATCAATAATATTCATCTGACTACCTCCTGTATTACAAAGCGTTCATACATACCGTCCGTATCAGAGGACCGCCTCGAGTCACCATAGTATTTTAGCATATTTGTCAATATAACACAAGCGTTTTACACGTGATTTACAAAATATTTATATCTAAAAGGCGTTTTCCACGTGATTTATTTTATCTCTTAATACCTCTATCACGTCAAACCTAAAAGAATAACCTTGGTATTCGGGCTTGACCGATAAGTATTCGCCTGCCATCAAATATCTGCGTTGTTGGTTTTTCGTAACCCCTTCCAAGCCTCCACCGTATTGCTCGCTTTCTCTAGTTTTTACCTCGCACAATACGATAAAGTCGTCACGCTTTGCAAGCACGTCTATCTCCACGCCTGCAACCCGCACGTTTTTATCTATAACGAAATAACCGTTTTCTTTTAGGTACTTGACGGCTAAATCCTCGCCACTATAACCTTTTGCTTTTTTATTCACCGATAAAATTCCTTATAAACGTCTTTCTATGAACCTTGGTCGGACCGTATTTTTTTAACGCGTCTATATGCGCTTTCGTTCCGTATCCTTTATTTTTCAAAAAACCGTATTCAGGATACTCCTTGTCGTACTCAGCCATTAGTCTATCTCTCTCGACTTTTGCAATAATACTTGCAGAGGCTATAGCGTAACTCGTTGCGTCCCCTTTTATAATCGATCTCGTTTCAAACGGTAGGGCTAATTTAACTGCGTCTATCAACACGATATCGGGATCAACCCCTAATCCTAAAACTGCCTCTCGCATCGCGCGTTTGGTGGCTTCTAAAATGTTTATCTCGTCGATAACCTCGTTATCTATCATAACGCATTTGTAAAAAAGCGCAGTATTAATTACCTCGTCGTAAAGTTTTTCTCTCTTCTTCTCCGAGATTTTTTTGCTATCCGTTATGCCTTCTATCATACGATCCATAGGCATAATTACGGCGCCAACGGAGACGGGACCACACAGAGGTCCTCGACCTGCTTCGTCCACTCCGCATATATATTTATAACCGCTATCGGCTATTTTTTTGTCAAAATCAAATAATTCTTGAGTCATATTATTCCAAACAAATCTTTCCGAATTTTTGTTTTCTAAAAGCGTCCAAAACTCCTTTTGCCGCTCTTTCCGTGTCCGCCTCTCCACCACGAACTAAAAATCCACGTCGCTTGCCGTAAGCTTCTAATACCTCGTAAGGAGTTGCATCTTGTTCCATCGACAACTCTCGTCTAAAGTCGTATAATCCTCTATTACTCAAGTCTTTTATCAACTCTAAAGCCAATTCTTCTATATCCAAAATATCGTCACGGATACAACCTATATAGGCTAAATGTTTGGCTTTTTCTTGGTCCTCAAAAGAGGGCCATAACGTTCCCGGTGTGTCCAACAACTCTACGTTGTCCGTAAGTCTTATCCACTGCTTGCCTTTTGTCACACCCGGTCTATTTTGCGCATCGGCACGCCTTTTTGCACATAAACTATTGATTAAAGTGGATTTTCCACTATTGGGTACGCCTATTACCATAGCGCGAACCGTCTTGTTTACACCTTTGTTTTTATATTTTTCGATGGTCGGGGACAATAAAGTGTACAAACCGTCCTTGACCTTTTGGGAAAATTTTCCGCTTATGCTATTAGACTGCACCACGAGCATCCCATCCTTTCTCATCTCGTTCATTATTCTATCCACTTCGCTCGGCGCAACCGTGTCTACCTTATTCAAAACGTACAAGCGAGGTTTTTGAGAAATTTTATCGAAAGACGGATTGAAACACGCTTGATAAGCCCTTGCATCTAATACGTAGATGAGAGCGTCAACGAGTTTTTCATTTTCTTCCATCATTCTGACGGCTTTGGTCATGTGACCGGGATACCATTGTATGTGCATTATTTTTTCTCCAATAAATCAGGACGTTTTTCCTTCGTTATTTTCAAACTTTGCGCCCTTCTCCATTTATCAATTTCGGCGTGATTTCCGCTAACTAAAACGTCGGGAACGGACACCCCTCTAAAGGTTTGTGGTCTTGTGTATTGAGGATATTCTAAAAGATTGGAGGTGAAACTCTCCTCTTTTAGTGACTCCATACTACCTAGCACTCCCTCAACGTAACGAGAAGTTGCGTTAACTACGACTTGAACGGCTAATTCTCCGCTCGTCAACACGTAATCGCCTATAGAAATCTCTCGGTCTATAAACATATCTATAGCCCTTTGATCTACACCCTCGTAACTACCGCACAAGAACAAGAGTTTTTCCACTCCACTCAACTCTTCTGCATCAGTTTGACAAAAGGTCTTTCCCCTAGGCGACATAAAAATACGCAAATATTCGTGGTTTGGATCAACCGCCTCTATTGCCCTTGCAATAGGTTCAACCGCCATAACCATACCTGCACCGCCACCAAAAGGATAGTCGTCCACGTGTTTATGCTTGTCGAGCGAATAATCTCGTATGTTGGTTATATGAATCTCTAAAATCCCTTTTTCTACCGCATCTCCTAAAATGCCCGAAAATAGAGGGGAAAACATTTCAGGGAATAGGGTTAAAATCTCAATCTTCATAAACTGCGATCTCCGATAAGCGTTTTTTATTTACCGTGATTTTCTTAGCCACCACGTCCGTACACTCGATAAGTCCGTCAACTACGGGAAACATGACGCTTTTTTTGCCGTTCAACACGACGTATACGTCCGTTTTGGTGTTTTGCAAAACGTCGTCCAATACGCCTACGTAATCTTGGTCCGCATAAATCTCACAACCTATAAGATCTACGATAAAGTGTCTACCCTCTTCTAATTTTACCGCATCTTCACGCTTAACTGCTACGAATTCGTCACGAAGGGTTTCGGCTACGTTTCTATCACTCACGCCCTTCAAAACGCAGTATACGTAATCTCCCGTTATACGCAAAGACAGGACAGGCAAAGCCTGTCCTTTTACGATTAGATATTTAAGAGAGCGAAATCTTTCAATATCGTCAACAATCGGGAGTATTTTCACTTCCCCTCTTACACCTTGGGGTTTTAGTATCTTCCCTACGTTAATCGTCATTTCTTTTCGCAAATCTCCACGTTGTACTTTTTGCTAAGCTTGCTAGATGCGGCTTTAACTACGCTTCTTATAGCCTTAGCAATACGTCCCTGCTTACCGATGATTTTGCCCATCTCGCCTTGAGGTACGGTGATAATGAGGTCAACAAAATTGCCTCTTTCTTTTTCCTCAATAGAGATGCCCTCGGTATCGTCAACTAAATTGTTGACTAAGTACTCAACGAGTTCCTTCATATTAGAGAACTCCGTTGTTCTTCAAAATGTCGCGAACGGTATCGGTGGGTTGTGCGCCGTTTCCGATCCATTTCTTTGCTTTTTCTACGTCAAGTTTGATCTCTGCAGGTTCTTTAACGGGATTGTAGTATCCGATCTGATCGATATACTCTCCATCTCTTGCTTTACGAGAATCCATAACTACGATACGGTAGAAAGGAGCCTTCTTTGCGCCCATTCTGGTCAATCTGATTTTAACTGCCATTTATCTGTCCTCCAAAAAATTATTTGTGTTTTTATCAAAAGCCAAAAGGCATACGACCACGTCTATTACCTTTTTGCATTTGTTTCATCATGTTTCGAGTCATCTCGAATTGTTTGAGTAGTTGATTTACGTCTTGAATAGTCGTACCACTGCCTGCCGCTATTCTCTTTCTTCTACTACCGTTTATAATATCGGGATTGCGACGCTCTTTTACAGTCATGGACTGAATAATAGCTTTCATCTTGACTATTCTGTCCTCGTCTATATCCTCTTCCGATATCTTCATCTTGGAAAATCCGGGAATCATACCCATCAAATCCTTCAAGTTGCCCATTTTCTTCATGGATTCGAATTGGTTTAAGTAGTCCTCTAAGGTAAAGGAGTTTTCCTTAAACTTCTTCTCCATTTCACGCGCTTCTTCTTCAGTTATTGCGTTTTGCGCTCTTTCAATAAGAGTCAAAACGTCGCCCATACCAAGTATTCTAGACGCCATTCGCTCCGGATGGAAAGGTTCGATATCTCCCATCTTCTCGCCCGTACCTATAAGTTTTACGGGCTTTCCGCAAACGGCTTTTATGGAAAGGGCGGCACCGCCACGAGTATCACTATCAAGTTTAGTTAACACGACGCCCGTGATATCTAACTCTTTATTAAAGGTGTCCGCAACCGTTACTGCGTCTTGACCGGTCATAGCGTCTACGACCAAAAGTATCTCGGTGGGATTGAGGTTGGCTTTTAACTCTCTCAACTCTCCCATCAACTCTTCGTTTATATGAAGTCTACCCGCAGTATCGATAATCACGGTATCTAAACCGCGTTTCTCGGCTTCTTTTATTGCGTTCTTTGCAATCTTTAAGGGTTTACCCAATCCCTCTTCATACACGGGTACGTCTACGCTTTTACCTACTACTTGCAACTGTTTCACTGCAGCAGGTCTATATACGTCACACGCAACTAACAAAGGTTTCTTACCTTGTTTTTTGAGCATCATGGAAAGTTTTCCACACATCGTGGTCTTACCTGCGCCTTGTAAACCGCACATCATATATACGGTGGGAGGAGCAGAACTAACTTGAAGCTTTGCGTGCGTGCTACCCATGAGCGCTATAAGTTCGTCGTTAACAATTTTAATAACTTGTTGGGTGGAATCAAGCGTTTTTAAGATATTTTCTCCAATAGCCTTTTCACTGACTTTGTTGATAAAATCTTTGGCTACTGCGTAGTTGACGTCCGCTTCAAGCAAAGCAATACGAACCTCGCGCATGGCTTGCTTGATCTCAAGTTCGGTCAATGCGGTACGGTTTTTCAACTTGGAAAATACGTGATTAAGTTTTTCAGAAAGTCCTGAAAATAACGCCATTTTATACCTCTATTTTATCTGCAATACTCTTTATATCGTCTAGATTTATATCCTCGCTCGCGATCGCATTTTCTAAATCTCTTTTGATTTCAGATAGAAGTCTAAACGCACCTATTTTTTCCTCGTACTCCATTAACGCGCTCGTTGCTCGAGTCAAGGTGTCGCGAACGCCTTGTCTGGAAACGTTCATCTCTTCTCCTACCTCAGACAAGGACATATCGCAGTTATAATACAAATCCATCGCTTCTTTCTGCTTGTCCGTGAGCATATCACCGTACAAGTCGAGAAGTTTACCGAGTTTTAAGGTTTTTTCGAGCATATTTTGCTCCTGTAAAGGTAATTGCCTTTACAGTATATATTCTTTTGCTCTTTTTGTCAAACGAATTAAAGTACTTTTTTTAGATATTCGCCCGTAAAACTCTCTTTGCACTCTGCAACCTCTTCCGGAGTACCCGATACGACTACCGTTCCGCCTCCGTCTCCACCTTCCGGTCCTAGGTCCACGATATAATCCGCTACTTTTATAACGTCAAGGTTGTGTTCTATGACTATAACGGTATTACCGCTTGCAACTAAACGTCTTAGGATAGTTACGAGTTTATCAACGTCCGCAACGTGCAAGCCCGTCGTAGGTTCGTCCAAAATGTACGCCGTTTTACCCGTACTACGCTTGGATAACTCGGTTGCAAGTTTTACCCTTTGCGCCTCGCCTCCAGATAAGGTAGTAGCCGGTTGACCAAGCTTAATATATCCTAAACCTACGTCGTTTAAGGTCTTTATCTTATTATAGATGGACGGAATGTTTGCAAAAAATTCGCACGCCTCTTCCACAGTCATATCTAGTACGTCGAATATATTTTTGCCTTTGTACTTGACCTCCAAGGTTTCTCTATTGTATCTCTTGCCTTTGCAAACGTCACACGGTACGTAAACGTCGGGAAGAAAATGCATTTCTATCTTTATAATTCCGTCGCCCTTACAGTTTTCACATCTGCCTCCGCTTACATTAAAACTAAATCTTCCTGCCGTATAACCACGGGCTTTAGCGTCCGGCGTTGATGCAAACAAATCACGAATTGCGTTAAACACTCCAGTGTAAGTTGCTGGATTTGATCTCGGCGTTCTTCCTATCGGGCTTTGGTCTATTGCAATAACCTTATCAAAATGCTCAACGCCCTCAATACCGTCGCATTTTCCCGTAACCAACTTTCTTGCTCCGTTCAATTTTGCGCCAAGTTCGGGATATATTATGCCGTTTACCAAACTACTCTTACCGCTACCCGACACACCCGTTATTGCAGTGAGCAATCCGACGGGAATGGATACGTCTATATTCT
>JAFQWW010000042.1 GCA_017407285.1 Clostridia bacterium | reverse complement strand
GCCTTGTTCGGTATGTTTTTTATAAAATAGTTGTCTTTTTGTCGAACAAAGGTTATAATAGAATTATGGAAAACGTTATTGTTCTTTTGGATTCTTATAGTTTATTGTATAGAGCGTATTATGCTATACAAACGGTTATGACTGATAAGTCCGGTAGACCTATGGGTGCCGTGTTTGGTTTTACTAATATGCTCTTGAGGATTATTGAGGAAATTAAGCCTACGCATATGGTCGCGACTTTTGATTGTCACGGACCTACTTTTCGTCATGAGACGTGCGATTATTATAAAGCAACGAGAAAGCCTATGCCTGAGGATTTACGTCCTCAAGTTGGTGCCGTTCGCGAACTTTTAGAATCTATGGGAATAAAAATCGTAGAGTTACAAGGATACGAAGGGGACGACATGCTTGGTACCCTTTCTAAAAAACTTGACGGTCAAAAAATTATCGTAACTGGAGATAGAGATTCCTTACAATTAGTAAGTGAGAATACTAAAGTTTGGTTGACAAAGCGAGGAATAACGGACGTAGTAGAATACGATTTGCAAAAGTTAGAATCTGAGGGACTAAAACCATATCAAATAATAGAATTAAAAGCCTTGATGGGTGATTCGTCCGACAATATAAAGGGTATTTCGGGAATTGGCGAAAAAACTGCTAAAAATTTGATTGCAACCTACGGCGACGTAGATAATCTTTATAAAAACGCAAATGAAATAGGTGGAAAACTTGGCGAAAAAATAAGAGCGGGCGAGAGTGATGCAAGAGAATCAAAGTATCTTGCAACAATCAATTGCGATGCACCCATAAATGTTAGTTTGGAAGAGTTGAACTTTGCTCCGTTTACCCAAAAATCAAAACAAAAACTTGAAGAGTTTGAGTTTCGCTCAATTATTAAAAGATTGGTTTTTGACGAGGGTGGTTGTGTTGATAAAAAGTGCTCCGAAGTTCGTGTAAATCACGTACAGTCTTTAGCAGACGTTGGAATAGTTAAGGGTGAGGAATTAGTCGTATATTACGACGAGAAAGAAATACGCTTAGCAAAATCCGAACGTGAGGAGTTCGTGCTACCAGTGCGAGCAACTCTTTTGGACGAAGGCGTTTACCTTGAGGACACTTTAGCGGAAATCGTGGATAATTCTCCCTATTTAATAATCGTTGATGCAAAAAAATATATGCATAATATCGGGAGCGAGAAATTAGGTGGTGCGGGTTATTTTGACGTACAACTTGCCGGATATTTAGTCAACGCACAAAAAAGTTATGAAAAGGTAGGCGAGTTGATAGAGGATTATTGTGATTGTGAATACAAAGATGGAATAGCCGTTTCTTTGTTTAACGCTTACAAGAATTTGAAAACCGTTATTGATGAAAAATTCAAATCTCTTTATTACGACGTGGAAAAACCTTTGATTTCCGTTTTGTATGACATGGAAAGAGTGGGATTTTGCGTTGACCGTGAGATGCTTGCGGAATTAGGTGAAAAATATTCTAGCGAGATTTCGGGCTTAGAGAAAGATATATACGAGTTAGCGGATGAAAAATTTAATATCAATTCTCCTAAACAGTTAGGAAACGTGCTTTTTGGTAAGCTTGGCTTACCCGTGCAGAAGAAAACTAAATCGGGTGCAAGTACCAACGCCGAGGTGTTGGAAGGATTAAGAAATAAACACGAAATCGTGGATAAGATTTTGCGATATAGACAACTTGCAAAATTAAAGAGCACGTACGTGGACGGCATAGGTCAATTAATTAATAGTGCTACGGGGCGTGTTCATACCGTATTTAAGCAAACTGCGACGGTTACTGGACGATTGTCGTCGTCGGAACCAAATTTGCAAAATATACCCGTTAGAACGGAAGAGGGACGTGAATTACGCAAGATATTTAAGGCTAGCGAGGGCAACGTTTTAGTTTGCGCGGACTATTCACAAATAGAATTGCGCTTATTAGCAGCGTTTTCTGAGGACGAGGTCTTAGTAGACGCTTATCTTCACGATAAAGACATTCACTCAACGACGGCTTCTGCCGTGTACGGCGTGGATATTAGTGAAGTAACCGCTGATATGCGTCGAAGCGCAAAGGCAGTTAACTTTGGTATAATTTACGGTATAAGCGATTACGGTCTTGCTACGGAATTAGGTGTGTATCCAAAACACGCAAAGTATTTTATTGAAAGATATTTTGAAACCTATCCTTCAGTTCGGGAGTATATGGAGAAAAACGTAGAGATTGCAAAATCTACGGGTAAAGCCACGACGATGTTGGGAAGAGAGAGGAAAATTCCCGAATTAACTTCGTCAAATTATAACGTACGTAGCTTTGGCGAGCGTGCTGCGATGAATATGCCTTTACAAGGCTCCGCGGCTGACCTTATAAAACTTGCGATGTTGAAGGTTTACGACAAATTAAAAGAGAGTGGCTTGAGGGCAAAATTGATATTACAAGTTCACGATGAATTGATTGTAGATACGCCTTACGAGGAAGTAGAGCAGGTTAAAGAGATATTAAAATCTTGTATGGAGGGTGTGGCTAATTTGAAAGTTCCCTTATTGGTTGACGTAGGGGAAGGAGAGAATTGGTTTTTGGCGAAATAGATGAAGGTTGCAATTACGGGTATAATCGGAAGCGGAAAAAGTGAAGTTAGTAAAATCTTGAGAGAGAAGGGTGAGTGTGTCCTATCTGCAGACGAGATAAACGCTAAACTTTTGACGGATAGCGATTATTTGAAAAAATTGAATAAGGTTTTTCCTGAAGCTTTCATTGATGGATCGTTTGATAAGAAAAAACTCTCCAGTATCGTGTTTAGTGATGAAAAAGAGTTGGAAAAGTTGAATGCGCTTGCTCATCCCGAAATTATGAAAACTATTTTTCGTTTGGCGAGTGAAAAAGAGTTGGTTTTTTGTGAAATTCCGCTGTTACGTGATGAATGGGTAGAGTTTTTTGATTACGTTTGGATCGTTTCGTGCGACAGCGAAGAGAAGAGGATAGAGAGAATTTGTAATCGAGACGGAAGAAGTTTAGAACAGGCAAAACAAATGATTGACTCACAGAGAGAAAATCGTGACATAATATACGGAAAATGCAGTACAATAAGTAATAACGGCAATCTTGACGAGTTGAGAGATTGTGTGGAGAGGGAGTATTGCAAATTAACCGTAAACTAATAATAAGTGTTATAGTATTGATTGCGGTGGCGATAGCCACCGCTTTTTTTCTATGTAACATTAGTTTCAAGTGTTTAGATTATTTGAGTGTTGCGGAAAAGTATTCTAAAAAATACGAAGTTGATATATATCTAGTTCTCGCGACGATTGAGGTTGAGAGCGGTGGAGATAATTTAGCGTTGAGTCGGGCGGGAGCAGTTGGACTTATGCAACTAATGCCTGATACTGCAAGATGGGTTGCAGAGCGTGAAGGAATTGATTTTTGTGAAGACAAACTGTATGATTCTGAATTTAACGTTATGTTAGGGGTTGCGTATTTGTCATACCTTTCTCAAAAATTTGAGGGAACTTACGTTTGGTGTGCGTATAACGCAGGAGAAGGTGTGGTTTTAGAATGGCTTAATCGTGGTGGGGATATTGAGTACGCAGAAACGAGGGCGTACGTTCAAAAAATAGGGAAAGTTATGAAGGATTTGAAAGATATAACCTATTTGTATTGAGAAACTTGTCGAGTTCTGTCGTAAGAAAAATAAAAAAATTACTATTTTAAAGACTTTTATGGTTTAATCAATAATATTCCCCGTTAAGCGTTTGAAAACGAGTATTTGCAAATTGATTTTGGTTTTTCTGTTGCAGTAAAATTATATTACGTTATCTGGGAGGTAGGTTATGAATAGCGTAATTAAAAGAATGGCTGATGAAGCCAAGAGAAGACTAAAAAGCGGTTATTGGGAAGAAATGTATAAAAATAGAGAAGAGGATTTGAAGGTTGCAAAAGAAAAGGGTGTGTCTAGCGAGATTGTCGTTGACGGATACCGTGACAAATTAAGATCAACAAAAAAGAGAACGCTTAAAACCTTGCTTGACGATAGCGCTATGTATTCTAAAGTTTACGATATAGTTTTGCGTGAAAACGAGGGAGAAACGGTTTATAATCCTATAGGTATTCTAAAAGACGACGATTTTTATAATACTTTAGATTCGTATGGGCGAGAGAAATACGTATTCAATTTGTCTGATGCGTACGTTGATTTGAGAAAGAAGATCGAGAGAG
>JAFQWW010000041.1 GCA_017407285.1 Clostridia bacterium | reverse complement strand
TTAAAGTAGTACCAATACTTTGTTGAACATAGGAACACGGATACGACAGTTTTAGATCTATGTAATTTAAAGTAGTACCAATACTAAACGTTCTTTTTCGCCAAGTTCTTTATGGTTTTAGATCTATGTAATTTAAAGTAGTACCAATACTCGATACTACACCGGCATGTATAACACTTTGTTTTAGATCTATGTAATTTAAAGTAGTACCAATACTACTTATGTTTTCGGTAATCAGATTGTAGCGTTTTAGATCTATGTAATTTAAAGTAGTACCAATACTCTAAAAATGACGAGATTGCAGATTTATATTGTTTTAGATCTATGTAATTTAAAGTAGTACCAATACTAGATTATGCTGACGTGTACACCGGTGTTTGTTTTAGATCTATGTAATTTAAAGTAGTACCAATACTTCAGTGCCTGGTTTGATTGACCATATGTAGTTTTAGATCTATGTAATTTAAAGTAGTACCAATACTCCCATTGTTAGGTCAATTAGTTTTTCAGAGTTTTAGATCTATGTAATTTAAAGTAGTACCAATACTGCGGAGTACAGAAGAGACTATTTTGACGCGTTTTAGATCTATGTAATTAAAAGTAGTACCAATACAAATATTCGTTTTTACGGAGCAGGTGAGTAGTTTTAGATCCATGTAATTTAAAGTAGTACCAATACAGCTGCTAAAAATTCTGAATCAGTTCTTGCGTTTTAGATCTATGTAATTTAAAGTAGTACCAATACGGAACACTTCTCCAATACGAGTAAAGGCGCGTTTTAGATCTATGTAATTTAAAGTAGCAGCAAACATTTGGCTTGGATAAAAAAAAGAGCATCTTGCGATGCTCTTTTTTAGCGAAGAGAGGGATTCGGGGAGCGTAGCGCTGTGAGGTGAAAACCGAACCACAGTTTCGAACTGTCCCTACTCTTAGATAGAAAAAAGAAGGCGAAGCAAACACGCAAAAAAGAAAAAAGCACTCCAAAGAGTGCTATTTCTATTTTGCTCCAAAGCGAGCCTTCTAGTGGCGGAGAGAGAGGGATTCGAACCCTCGGAACGTGTTACCGTTCACACGATTTCCAATCGTGCGCCTTAGGCCAGCTCAGCCATCTCTCCAAATTAGCCTATTTATTATAAGATAAATTTTAATAAAAAGCAAGTGTTTGAGTGTGGTTTTTGAGAAATTGTTTTTATTGATTTTGGATGAGCAAACGGTTGACTTATTCTTTAAGGTTGGTATTGTCGGTTGAGTATAAAATAAGGGTTTTTGTGTTGTAATAACCGAAAAACTGTGGCGTAATATAAATTGAGGAATAGAAATGATACCTGAAGAATTAAGGCTAGTAGTTGCGATTGTTTTATTCGTGTTTACGTACGTCGGCATGCTCGTTTTTCAAAAGTACCGTCCGTGGATTGCGGTTGGCTCGGCAATAGTATTCATAGTGACTGGTTTATTACCTATACAAAAGGTTTGGGGTGCAATAGATTTTAACGTTTTGCTTATGATAGCAGGCACGATGGGAACGGTTGCGATGATGATAGAATCCAAAATGCCCGCGTACTTAGCAGACCTGATTTTAGAGAGAGTGCCTAACGTCAAGTGGGCGATAGTTATGCTTGCGTTATTTGCAGGTATCGTATCCGCATTCATTGATAACGTAGCAACCGTTTTGATGATAGCGCCTATCGCTTTAGCGCTATCCAAAAAACTAAATATCAGTCCCGTAGGTATGATAATTGCTATAGCCGTCTCCTCCAATTTGCAGGGTGCTGCGACCTTGGTTGGAGATACGACGAGCATAATGCTTGCCGGTCAAGCAAATATGAACTTTGCAGATTTTTTCATATATCAAGGAAAAATCAGTTTGTTCTTTATAGTTGAGATAGGCGCATTAATATCCGCTATTATTCTTTTATTCTTGTTTGGACGAGAAAAAGGCAAAATCGAGCGAGGGGAGAGGGAGAAAGTCGAGGACGTCGTTCCGACTATATTGATGCTCTCCACCGTAGTCTTACTTATCGTCGTATCCCTTTTACCCATAGAACTCCCGTCCACGATAAATGGTATTATATGCGTTTGTATCATGCTAATTGGTTTAATTTATCGTGCAGTCAAGACCAAATCCGCAAAATCAATGCTAATGCCCTTAAAAGCGATAGATTTCGAAACGATAATATTGCTTTTTGGACTATTTTTAGTAGTAGGTGGAATAGCCGAAGCAGGCGTTATAGACGCTCTTGCGGAGTTTTTCAAGACCTTAGGCGGAGGAGATTTGTTCATAATCTACACCATAGTCGTGTGGACGTCAGTGATTTTATCCGCCTTCATAGACAATATTCCCTACGTTGCAACCATGCTTCCCGTTATGGCAACCTTAGGAGCGGCGTTTAATAACCCGACCGTGTTGTACTTTGGATTGTTGTGTGGTGCGACCTTGGGTGGAAACTTAACGCCTATAGGAGCGAGCGCAAATATAGCGGGAATAGGCATACTCCGTCGAGAAGGATACGAGGTAAAGAATAAAGATTTCCTAAAAATCGGTATTCCGTTTACCTTATCGGCAATAATTCCTGCATACTTGCTAGTTTGGTTTATATTTGGAATTTGGTTTTGAAACTCCCGACAAAAGGGAGTTTTTAAATATAAAAACACAACTATAAAATATCAAATAACTATTGCATTTTAGCCTATTTTTAGCTATAATTATTAAAATGAGGAATAATGGATTTCATCCAAAATTTAAGGAGAAACGACTATGAGATTTGCATGGGCAGGAATAAGGGATAGCAAAAACACTAGACTTTCTTATGAATTAAAGGTTGATAAAGACTGTGATAGCGTAGTTTTATACGGCGCAGATTTTTATCGCATATATATAGACGGAGAATTCGTAGCCTACGGACCGGAGAGAACGGCAGCAGGGTACGCAAGACGAAGAGAGATTAAGATAAACGGCGCAGAGTATATATGCATTGATACGTCGGCTTACAACGTTGACACCTTCTGCAACGATAGACAATTACCCTATCTTGGAGTAGAGATTAAGAAGGGAGACACCGTTGTGTACGACGTTTTTGACTTTGAATGTAGAAAGTACGATTGCGTTTTAGATAGCAAACTCCGTTATTCCAAACAGCGTGGATATATGGAGCAGTACGATTTTACTAAAACGGAATATACCGTTTTAGATATATACGAGGTAGACTCTCCCATATTATTAGAGGGTATCGGGGATAACGCTAGTTACGAGAAGGTAGGTTTTGATTATCTATACGAGCGTGAGTTCAAGGATATCTTCACGTTTGATTTATTGTGGTGGCAGAGAAGTGGCGCAAACGTAGTCACTCCGGAACAGTTCAACGTGCACAAAGATTTTATCGAGAAAGCAAAAGGATATCGTGAGATAGAGTTTTGCATGAAGACGGAGCGCACGGGATTTATCAAACTTGAGGTTGAAGCAGACGAGGATATCGAAGTTTTCGCTTTGTTTGAAGAATACATTCCCAAAGCAGAAGACGTAAAAGTTTTGTCCGAGAGCAACAATATCGTAGGGTGTCCGGCAGACGAATGGTTTTTCCGTCGTTCCACTTGTAACGATATCATAGCGTTGAAATTCCCTAAAGGAAAATTTGAGTTTATATCGAGTGAGCCGTACGCATTTAAGTACTTAAAACTCGTAGTGTCTGGAAAAGCAACCATCACTCCTTCCTTGATTGCGTTGGAGAACAAGAACTACGATATGGTCAAGGTATCGGGCAACGAGAAATTCAAAAAAGTATTCGAGGCGGCTAAAAACTCTTTCCGTCAAAACGCATTGGATATCTTTATGGACTGTCCGGGACGAGAGAGAGCGGGTTGGCTTTGCGACACCTATTTCACGGCAAAAGCAGAAAGAACGTTGACTGGCAGAAATGACATAGAGAAGAAATATCTTGAAAACCACTTATTAGCAAAACACGAAGAGATAGACGACAGACTCTTCATGATGATATTCCCCGGTCAGTCCGAGGGTACCTATATACCTAACTGGGCTATGTGGTTCGTAATAGAACTTGAAGACTATCTTGCGCGCACGGGGGATAGAGAATTCGTGGATAACGCGCGTGACAAGGTGTACGGACTCGTTGATTTCTTCAAAAAATACGAAAATGAAGACGGACTTTTGGAGAATTTGGAGAGTTGGATATTTATCGAGTGGAGTATATGTAACAATCCCGAGTACGTAAAAGGTGTAAATTATCCTTCCAATATGCTATATGCGTACATGCTTGAGAAAGTATATAATATGTACGGAGACGAGAGCATGCTAATGAGGGCAAAAGCGATGAAAGACAAGATTTACGAGCAGTCTTTCAACGGCGAGTTCTTCGTGGATAACGCAGTAAGAGAGGATGGAAAACTCACGTTGTGTCGTGACCACTTGAGCGAAACTTGTCAGTATTACGCACTATTTACGGGCTTTAAGATGAATCGTGAATACGTGGATAAGATAATAAAAGAATTTGGTCCTCTTCGCAAAGCAGGTGCGTACGAGAAGGTTGGAAAGAGCAACATGTTTATTGGAAACTACTTGCGCTTCTTGTGGCTTTGTGATATAGGCGAGAGTGATAGAGTAATCACGGAGTGTTTGGAATATTTTGCAAAAATGGAAGAGAAAACGGGAACTCTTTGGGAACTTGATTCACCTACTGCAAGTTGTAACCACGGATTCACCTCAGTTGCAGCGGAAATACTTTTGCGTTGTAGCAAAGGTTTCGTAGGCGTAAAAGACGGGAAACCCGTATTTGATCCCAATTTCCAAGCAAAAGAGGATTACGGCGTAGAATTCGAGTTTAATTATTAAAAAAGTTACGATATTTCTCTAAATAAAAAACGCTATACCATTGAGGTATAGCGTTTTATTTTATATCAAAGAGATTGATAGTAGGAACTTTCTTTTTGAGTGCATGACTGTACGCAGAATATGCACCACCAAAATTATGTGATATAAAAACGAAAATAAAATCGGAAACAGAAACGATCCATTCGTTTCTTTTTGAAATAGCAAAGCGCAAAGGTACATTTTCAATTGGAGGATAAATGACATCATCAAACGTTTCTTTTGCGATTTTTAGTTTAGTATAATTCTCTCTTAAATAGGGTGTAATAAAGACCAATTCTATATTTGGGTACGAACACTTTAATTTTTTTAATATCTTAAGACAAGTATTGTCAAAAGAGCCATATCCACCTAAATAGAAAACGCATTTCTGGTTTTCTTTTATGAGGTTTTCCAAGTAAACACACAAATATTCGTACTGGAGTTGTGACAATAAGGTGTTTTTATGTCCAAAAAATGAAATTATCATATCAATGTCCAAGTATATATTTTATTATAGTTTATCATAATAAACCATATACGCAAAGCGTTTATCACAATAAACTAAAAAATTCTTTCTTTAACTTATAATCATAAATAGGAAGTTTATTGCAATAAACAGGAGAATGGTTGTGAAATTATCGAAAGCAATTGGAAAAAGGGTGGAAATCCTTTTAAAAGAGCGAAATATGACGCAATATAAATTGTCGAAGAAAGGCGGTATTCCGCGTTCGACGATATCCGTAATTATTGACGGCAAATATGAAACGGTAAAGTTGGATACAGTATATCAAATAGTAGCTACGCTAGATATTTCACTCAAAGAATTTTTTGATCATGAAATATTTGATGATATAGAAGATTAAAAAAACGACGAAGAATATTCTTCGTCGTTTTTAGTTTAATGCAAATTATTAAATTTCGGTGTTGTATTCTGCTATGTAGGGGAGGTTTCTAAAGAACTCTCCGCAGTCCAAACCGTAACCGATTACGAAATAATCGGGGATAGTAAAGAGGGATATATCGGGGTTGAACTCAACCAAACGTCTATCGGGTTTATCCAAAAGGGTTACCACCTTTATAGACAAAGGCTTTCTTCCTTTCAAAAGATGAACGACGTCTTTTAGCGTTCTTCCTGTGTCCACGATATCTTCTAAGATAAGCACGTGGAAATTGCTAATATCGGTATGAGCAAGGTCGAGCTTGATATTAACGACACCGGATGAAACCGTTCCCTCGTAATAGCTACTTGCTATCATAAAATCAATCTCATGAGGCACGGAGAGCTCTCTAGTCATGTCCGCCATAAATACGAACGCACCTTTCAATATAGATACGACGAGCAAGGGCTTTCCGTCGTATTCTTTGGAAAGTTGTTTTCCTACTTCCTTGATCTTTGCTCTAATTTCTTCTTCCGTGATGACTACTCTTTTAATTCTCTTGTTAAACGTTGCCGTGTCCATAATAAGTTCTCCTTGGTTGATACATAGATTATACACCAAATTTTTTATAATATCAACAAATTAAGCGAGTTTAGGAATAAAAAAACGGTGTTTTGTAAAAATGCAAAACACCGCTCAAATTATTAAAATCCAAAATATTTTTTAGCGTTGAAATAGAATATATCTCGAACTATTTCTGTGAGTACTTTCATATCCTTATCGTATTCGCCTTCGTCTACCCATTTACCCACGAGGTTACACAAAATACGTCTAAAATATTCGTGGCGAGGGTATGATACGAAAGATCGGCTATCCGTGAGCATACCAACGAATTTTGAGAGCATGCCGAGGTTGGATAACGCTTTCATTTGTTCTTCCATACCGTCTCTTTGGTCGTTAAACCACCAACCCGAACCAAACTGAATTTTCCCTGCCGTAGGACCTTGTTGGAAATTGCCAAGCATGGTGGCAATCACGTAGTTATCCTTGGGGTTTAGTACGTAGAGTATGGTTTTGGGCAAGCAATCAGAGGCGTTTAGATAGTCCAAAAAGGCGGAAAGTTTTTCTGCTATACACAAATCGTTTATGGAGTCAAATCCCGTATCCGCGCCAAGTACTTTATACATTTTGGAGTTATTGTTTCTAAGTGCTCCGATATGAAGTTGCATGGTCCAGTTGAGTTTAACGTATTCGTTTGCACAAAGTTTTAATACGTAGGTTTTGTATCCGTCCGCTTCATTTTGGGACAATTCCTGACCGCTTAGTTTTTTATCAAAGGCAGATTTAGCATCCGACGTGCTAAAGGGAACGTATTCTAAAGCGTGATCGGAAAGACGACAACCGTGTGCGTGGAAGAATGCGATTTTTTCCTTGATAAAGTTCTCAACCTCTTCAAAAGACTTGATATTAGCACTCTCTAGATAGGGCATAAAGGTGTCTTTATCAATATTTACTATTTTATCAGGTCTAAAGGTTGGGAGAATTTTGGTAGAGAAATTACAAAGTTTCTCGTGATACTCCAAAGTATCCAAAGGATCGTCCGTCGTGCATATTATCTCAACGTTTGATCTCTTGATAAGTCCTTGAGCGGAGTATTCGGGAAGGGCTAGAAGCTCGTTACATTTATTCCAAATTTCTTCTGCATTTTCTTTGCACAAAGTTTTGTCGATGTTAAAATAGCGTTTAAGTTCCAAGTGTGTCCAATGATACAAAGGATTTCCCAAAAGATAGGGCATGATAGATGCAAAAGCAAAGAATTTTTCTTTGTCGTCCGCCTTTCCCGTTATAAATTCTTCATCTATGCCCGCCGTTCTCATCTGGCGCCATTTGTAGTGATCTCCGCCCAAAAATAGATCGTACGCGTTTTTGAACTGATAGTTTTCCGCGATCATTTTGGGGGATAGATGACAATGGTAGTCTATAATAGGCAAGTCTTTTACCTCACGGTATAGTTTTTTTGCCGTTTTTCCTTTCAACATAAAATTGTCTTTTATAATACTCATAACGTTACACCGTCCTTAAATATAGCTATTTCTCTGTATCCGTTTATTTCGTTTTTAGTGGATTGACCGTTGCAAACCGAGATAACGTAGTCAATAAAATCTTCAGTTAAGTCCAAGCCTTCGAGTACAGGGCTTG
>JAFQWW010000040.1 GCA_017407285.1 Clostridia bacterium | reverse complement strand
TCTACTGGTGAAGTATTAGGTCTTTCTACCGATTTTAACGAAGCGTTGTTGAAGGGACTTATAGCATCGGGTATGAATGCAAATCGTGACGGTGGCGTATTGATAACGGTTGCAAACCAAAACAAAGCTGAAGTCGTACCTATTGCTAAGAAATTGGTTGAACTTGGATATAGATTGTACGCAACCGCAGGTACTGCAAAGACTTTGACTGAGAACGGCTTAGACGTTAAGGTGGTTGGAAAACTCCACGATTGTGACGATATTATGGATTTGATTAAGACTAGAGAGGTTAGAACTATTATTAACACTCCCACCAAAGGTCGTCATTCGGATAGAGCAGGATTTAAGATTAGACGTCTTGCAGTTGAGCAGGGTGCAAACTGCTTTACCTCACTTGACACCGTTAACGCTTTCGTTAGCGCTATGTCGCTTGGCAAGGTTGATAAAGATTTGAACGTAATTTCTCTACAAGAGGTAGACGTGATCAATGAAAGAAACTAAGGTAATTATTGAAAAAAATAGCGAGGTCGCAGATTCTATTTATGAGGCGACCTTGCTACTCGATGAACCGGCTCAAGATATTTGGGCAGGAAAATTTCTAAACGTTAGTGTTGGTGACGGCAGTCATATTCTTAAAAGACCGTTTGGAATATCCGATTACGATGCTAAAGGCGAAAAGGTTAAGTTTTGCTACCAAGTAAGAGGGGAGGGAACGGAAAAACTCTCCAAACTTAAATGCGGAACCGAACTTATGGCAACCCTACCTTTAGGAAACGGTTTTCTTCTTGATAAAAACTGGAAGAAAATTGCTATCCTTGCAGGAGGGATGGGCGTATGTCCTTTTGGTGGAATGGGTAAGAGTTATCCCGACAAGCATTTCGTGGCTTATCTAGGTTTTAGGAACAAAAAAGCGGAGTGCTTAACTAAAAGGATAAGTAGATTTGCAGATTTAAGAATAGTTTATGATGACGAACCGTTGGAGAACGCAAAAAACGCCGTTGAACTTTTCTTGAACGAGTACGAGAGTGAGAATTTTGATGCGATTTTGTGTTGCGGACCTAAGCCTATGTTCCGCGCGTTGAAAAACGCTATAGAAAATAGAAAAATAGATATCCCGTGCTTCGTGTCGCTTGAAGAGAGAATGGGTTGTGGCGTTGGCGCGTGTTTGGTGTGTGTGTGCAAACAAGCCAAAGCAGAAGGCAACGTAAGAGTATGTAAAGACGGACCGGTATTTCCGATTTCGGAGGTGGAGTTATGAAAATAAATCTCGGTGTGGAAATTTGCGGTGTAAAATTTAAAAACCCTATTATTGCAGCATCTGGAACGTACGGTTTTGGTCGTGAATACAACGAGTTTTATCCTATATCGATATTAGGTGGTATATCTACGAAAGGTACGACACTTAAACCTCGTCTTGGAAATCCTACCCCCAGAATTGCCGAAACGCCAAGCGGAATTTTGAATGCAGTAGGTTTGCAAAATCCCGGTGTAGAGCATTTTATTGAATACGATCTACCTTTCTTGAAAGAATCGGGCACTAATATTATTGCAAACGTTGCAGGTAGTACGTTAGCGGATTACGAAGAGATTGCGGAAAGATTGAACGGTTTAGTCGATATGATTGAACTTAATATATCTTGTCCCAACGTTAAAGAGGGTGGCGTGGCTTTTGGTATAAAGCCCGAGAGCGTTCAAAACGTAACCGAGAAGGTCAAAGCACGTTTGACTAAAACACCCTTGATGGTTAAATTATCCCCGAACGTAGCCTCTATTTCCGATAATGCTAAAGCCGCGGAAAACGGTGGTGCGGACTGTATTTCTCTTATAAATACCTTAACGGGTATGGCTATTGACTTAGAGAGACGCAAACCTATTCTTGCAAACGTTACGGGTGGAATGAGTGGCCCTGCAGTTAAACCTATTGCGCTTAGAATGGTTTGGGAGGCTTGTAAAGCGGTAAAAATACCCGTAATTGGATTAGGTGGTATAAGTAATTATCGTGACGTTTTGGAGTTTATGCTCGTCGGTGCGTCCGCAGTTCAAGTAGGTACGGCAAACTTCTCTAATCCTTTAGTTATTCCTGAAATACTTGAAGGATTGGAAAATTATATGATTAAAAACGGTATTGACGATATTCGTGATATCGTAGGCAAAATAAACATTTAGGAGCTATTATTATGACTAACGAACAAGTACTTGATATATTCAAAGAGACTGAAGGAATTTTGAAAGGACATTTCCGCCTAGCATCAGGCAGACATTCCGATACTTATATGCAGTGTGCGAAACTTTTTATGTATCCTGATAAGAGCGAACTTTTGTGCAAAGAACTTGCAAAGAAACTTGAAGGTATTGAGATTGATACCGTAGCATCTCCTGCAATAGGTGGAATAATTATGGGATACGAAATGGCTAGAGCATTATCAAAACCCAACATCTTCGTAGAGCGCGTTGACGGTAACATGACTCTTCGCCGTGGTTTTAGTGTAAAGAAAGGCGAGAAGATTTTAGTAGTTGAGGACGTAGTAACGACGGGTGGATCGGTAGTTGAAACCATAAAACTTCTCGAGTCTATGGGCGCAGACGTCGTAGCAGTTGCATCTATCGTAGACAGAAGTAACGGTAAGGTTGACTTTGGTAAACCCTACCAAGCGCTTTTGTCTATGGAAGTTATATCGTACGAAGAAAAAGATTGCCCGATTTGCAAAGAAGGTAAAATTCCTTTGACTAAACCGGGCACTAGAGCGTTGCAAGTATAATTAAGCTAGATAGTTTTCAAATATAACGTTATCGGCAAGACCTTTCTCTAAAAGTTCGTGTTCGCGTGTTTTTTCGCGTACCGTCCAAGCAAGGCGAGGAACCTTTCTCTTTTGAACTCGTCTTTTTGCAATAAATCTTTCGTCGTATGCGAGAAAATCGGGACTAACTTTTTTGTAGAGCAAAAGGTGCTTTAGTACAAATCTCACGATTTTACTCAATGCAGGGGGAAGTTCTATCGTGGCTAGTAAACCTCTTGGAATTTCCTTTGCGTTATCTTTGAACCATTTTACGGAGTAGGGGTGGAAGGATTGAACGGCATAACGACCGTTAAGATTTTTGATTTCGTCGTATACCGCTTTTTCAAGTTCGCCCTTCCCGTCTGATTTAAGTTCTATCAAAAGTCCTACATTTTCTCCAGCCAGTGATAGGAGATCGGAGAGAAGGGGTACTTTTTCACTCGTGTTTTTAAGAGTATAGGACTGCAGTTCATCAAACGTTAGATCTGCGACTGCAACATTTTCTCCGCACATGCGTGAGAGGGTATCGTCGTGAAAGAGGACGAGTTTTTTGTCCTTGGTTAGACGTACGTCAGTTTCAATATTATAGCCGTGTCGTATAGCATTTTGAAATGCCGATATAGAGTTTTCGGGCAATTTGTCGTTGTGAAGACCGCGATGCGCTATAGGAGTTTTAATTAACCAATCAAAATTTTTCATGCGTTCATTATAGCACTTGGTTTTAATTTGCGCAAGGCGAATATTGTAAAAAAGTTATTGAGGAGTAAGAAATGTCAAAAAGGCAGGACAAAATAAGAAATTTTTGTATAGTTGCCCATATAGATCACGGAAAGAGCACGCTTGCGGATAGATTGATTGAGTACACGGGTGTCGTTAGCTCAAGAGATATGGAAGCTCAACTTTTAGATAGCATGGACATCGAGCGTGAGCGTGGTATTACTATAAAATTACAGCCCGTTCGTATGTTTTATAATTACAACGGAGAGGAGTATATTCTAAATCTTATTGATACCCCGGGGCACGTGGACTTTACGTACGAAGTTTCTCGTTCTTTGGCTGCGTGCGAAGGTGCTTTGCTTGTAGTTGATGCATCTCAAGGCGTGGAGGCACAGACACTAACCAACGTTTACCTTGCTATGGATAACGATTTGGAAATCGTTCCTTTGATAAACAAAATTGATTTACCTAGTGCCGATATTGAGGGTGCTAAAAAGGAAATCGAGGATATTATAGGTTTGGACACTGATGGGATTGCTTTAGTTTCTGCAAAAGAGGGAATAGGCATTGAAGACGTGTTGCGTGATGTAATCGAGAAAATCCCTGCACCTCAAGGTGACGAGAATGCACCGCTTAAGGCGTTGATTTTTGACTCCTACTACGACAACTACAAAGGCGCAATATCTTTCGTTAGAATTGTGGACGGAGAAGTTCGTGCGGGTGTTAAGATCAAGATGTGCCATAGTGGTAAAGAGTTCGACGTAACCGAGGTCGGTGTGTTTAACCCCAAACTATTGCCTTGTGAAAAATTGTCTGCAGGAGACGTAGGATATATTGCAGCAAGTATTAAAAACGTAAAAGATACCTCGGTCGGTGATACTATTACTTTGGCCGAAGGGGGTACGAGCGAGCCGTTACCGGGATATAAAGAAGCAAAACCTATGGTTTTTTCCGGTATTTATCCCGCGGACGGATCTAAATATAACGACCTAAAAGATGCACTAGAAAAATTGAATCTGAACGATGCGGCGCTTGTTTTCGAACCCGAAGTCAGCGCTGCGTTAGGTTTTGGTTTTAGATGTGGATTTTTAGGACTTCTCCATATGGAAATTATAGAGGAGAGATTGGAAAGAGAGTTTGATTTCGACATTATTACGACGTCGCCCTCTGTTTCCTATCTCGTGTATAAGACTAACGGAGAGATGATGGAGGTCGCAAACCCTAGCCACTTGCCTGCCGTTACCGAAATTGATTATATGGAAGAACCCGTGGTTAAGGCTTACATCTACACGCCTCCCGAGTACGTTGGTCCTATAATGGAATTGTGCCAAGAAAAGCGTGGTATATATACCGATATGACCTATATTGATTCTGGACGTGCTCGTATTGAATACGAAATGCCCTTGAATGAAATCATATACGATTTCTTTGACTCCTTAAAATCAAAGTCTAGAGGTTACGCTAGTTTAGACTATGAAATTACGGGATACAAGAGAAGTGAGTTGGTAAAATTGGATATTTTATTAAACGGAGACGTATGTGATGCGCTAAGTATTATCGTTCACAAGGACAAAGCGTACGCAAGAGGTAGATCTATAGCAGAAAAATTGAAAGACGTTATTCCTCGTCAAATGTTTGAGATACCTATTCAAGCGGCGATCGGTGGTAAGGTAATTGCTAGAGAAACCGTAAAAGCTATGCGAAAAGACGTATTGGCAAAATGTTACGGTGGCGATATTACGAGAAAGAAGAAACTTCTTGAAAAACAAAAAGAAGGTAAAAAACGTATGCGCCAAGTAGGTTCGGTAAGCGTTCCTAGTGAAGCGTTTATGACTATATTAAAATTTGATAAATAATGGAAAAGCTTGGGCTTTATCTTCATATTCCGTTTTGTAGGAGCAAATGCGCGTATTGCGACTTTTTGTCTTTTCCAAACTTGGATAGAATGGAGAGTTACAAGAATAAACTTCTTTTAGAAATTGCTTATTACGCAGACAAACTAAAAGGGGAATATATCGTTGATACCGTATTTATAGGTGGCGGAACACCTAGTATTTTACCGCTCGGTTACGTGTCCGAAATCGTTGATGCGATTTGTAAAAATTTTACTGTAGCAAGTGAGGTAGAAATCACAGTTGAGTCTAATCCAGAGAGTCTAGATGTAGACAAGGTATCGGAATATCAAAATGCGTGCAACCGTGTTAGTCTGGGCGTGCAAAGCTTAAATAATAAAACGCTCAAGATAATTGGTCGAGCGCATGACGAAAATCAAGCAAGACGTGCATTAGAGTTATTAACTAATACCAATCTTAAAGTTAACGCAGATTTGATTTTAGGTTTACCAGAGAGTGAAGATGATTGTTTGCGCTCGGTTAGTGGGGTACTTGACTGTGGCGTGAAGCATTTATCTGCATACGGACTAGGCGTTGAGAAAGGCACGAAACTTTTTGATATGGTAAAAGACGGTGTGTGTACTCTTCCTGACGGAGATAGAGTTGCAGACCTCTACAACGAAGTTTTATCTCTCACGTCACGTTACGGATTAGAGCGTTACGAGGTAAGTAACTTTGCTCATCCCGGTTACGAGTGTAAACACAATTTGGGATATTGGACTCGAAAAAGTTACTTAGGAATGGGTTTAGGTGCTCATAGTCTTCTACAAAACGCAAGATTTTATAATACTAGCAGTTTGAGTGACTATTTGAACACGATTAATTTTGACGAGATTAAGACGCTGGACGCTAAACTAAGCAAAGAGGACGAATTGGAAGAGAGTGTCATGCTAGGTTTGCGCTTGTCGGACGGAATTACTTTGTCCGTGATAAAAGAACGCTTTGGCGTAGATATTTTAGATAAATATTCTAAGGGAATATCTAAGCTCAGTAAGGTTTTGGACGTTACTGAGGAAAAAATTAGGGTAAAAAAAGAATATTTTTATACTCTTAACTCAATTATCGTTGAGTTTTTAGATTAAAGGTGGTAAAATAAGGTAATTATGGAGACTGATTATGGAAAAATTTGAACTAACTGATAACTTTATTTTTGATTACGTAGACGAGGACTTAAAGGCTGGAAAGGTTAAGGATAACGTGGTTTGCACCCGTGTACCTCCCGAGCCTAACGGATACTTGCATTTAGGTCACGTTAAATCAATTTGTATCAACTTCGGTACCTCGATGCGATATGATGGAAAGTGCTTTTTATATTTTGACGACACCAATCCCGTAAAAGAAAAGGATGAATTCGTTCAATCTATAAAAGAGGATATTGCATGGCTTGGTTTTGAACCTTACAAGACCTATTTTGCTTCAGATCATTATCAAGACTTGTACGAGATCGCCGTTAAACTTATTGAGGCAGGAAAAGCTTACGTTTGTAATTTGACTCAAGACGAGGTAAGAGAGTATCGTGGTACTTTGACGACTCCCGGAAAGGAGAGTCCGTATAGAAATAGAAGTATTGAGGAAAACCTCGATTTGTTCAATAGAATGAAAAACGGAGAGTTTCCCGAAGGATATTGCACTTTGCGTGCCAAGATAGATATGGCGTCTCCCATACTTTGTATGCGTGATCCCGTTATTTATCGTATTATGTACGTAACTCACCACAGAACGGGAGATAAGTGGTGTATTTATCCTATGTACGACTTCGCTTCTCCTTTGCTTGATGCACTTGAGGGTGTAACGCACTCTTTGTGTGGTCCTGAGTTTGAGGAGAGAAGACCTTTGTACAACTGGTCTACCCAGTCTTTGGGATTGTTTCCTAATCCTCCTCGCCAGATTGAGTTTGCAAAGATCAACGTTTCCGACGTCATTTTAGGTAAACGTTATCTTAAAAACTTAGTTGAAACTGGTATCGTAGACGGATGGGACGATCCTCGTATGCCTACTATTGCAGGTATGAGAAGAAGAGGTTATCCCGCTAACGCACTTAAATCTTTCATTAACGTTACCGGTGTATCCAAGGCTTTGTCCGAGGTAGATTTTGCCCTTTTAGAGCATTGTGTAAGAGACGAGTTACAACAAACCGTAGATTGCAAAATGGCAGTAGTAAACCCCATTAAACTCGTTATCGATAACTATGAAGGCGAAGAAGAGTTAATAGTTCCTAATCGTCCGACGGAAGGAGCAGAGAGCAGAAAAGTCGTGTTCACTAAAGAACTCTATATCGACGAGGACGATTTCAAAATTGATCCTCCTCCCAAGTACTTTAGACTTTATCCCGGTGCCGAGGTAAGATTGAATCGTGCTTACATTATAAAATGCACGGGATATGAGGAAACACCGGACGGAATAGTCGTTCACGCAGAATACGATCCCGACACGAAGAGTGGCGGAAATAGCACGAAGAAGGTGAAGGGTACGATACATTGGGTTAGCGCAAAATACGGCCGTCCCGCTAAAATTCGCTTGTACGACAAACTCGTTGACGATAGCATAGAAGGCGAGATACAGGATAAACTCAATAAAGATTCTCTTGTAATAAAAGACGGTTTCGTTGAACCCTCACTTTATGAGTGTGAGGTGGGTGAAACCTATCAGTTTATGAGAACTGGTTATTTTATAAAAGATCGTGACTCAACTAAAGAAACTCCCGTGTTCAATAGAATAATCGGTCTTAAAGACAAATACAAAGCACAAATTAATAAATAAGCAAAAGCACGCAACACGCGTGCTTTTTTGCTTTCTCCTTTGTCGAATATTGTCGAATGTGCGCGAAGAAAAACTCTTTATAAAAAATTATAGAAAATTGCTTGACAATTCGTCGAATACGCGATAATATTTGAGTGAATTTTAAGAGAACAAAAGACGAATTTCTTTCTAACATCTTTTACACTCTTGCAAAAAAATTTCTATACTAATTTTAGCCTGCATGGCTTGTTTTTTGCTATGCAAAAAGGAGAACTTTATGATCGAACTTACCGTTTACGTTGTTGAAAAAGACAATGCAGAAAGAGAATTGCTTATCGACGTAATTTCGTCGGGCGATTGTTTGAGAGTAGTCGGTGCATCTGCCGACGGAGAACGTGCTTTTACTGAAATCTGCACACTTAAACCTGATATCGTCGTTACTGATTTGGTTTTGCCAATACTTGACGGCTTTGGGTTAATTGAAAAGTTGCGTGCAATTGGAAATCGTGCGAGAATAATCGTGGTGTCCTCACTGTCGGGCGACGGATTTATAACTCGTGCTATGAATCTTGGTGCAAACTTTTATATGTTGAAACCCGTTTGTAGCGATAGACTTATAGACGTTATGACCGAAAGTGATTTTATTAGAACTTCATGCGAAGATTCTGAAGAAAAGAGTTTTGAATCTAAAATTGCAAATATATTTATGAGCGTTGGGATTCCCGCGCATATAAAAGGTTATAGATATCTAAAAGAAGCGATAAAACTTGCGGTTGCAAAACCCGATATTATGAATTCGATAACGAAGGAATTATATCCTACCGTTGCAAGCGTATATTCAACCACGGCAAGCAAGGTAGAGCGTGCTATTCGTCACGCTATTGAGGTTGCTTGGAATAAGGGGAGGATTGAGAACATAAATAACTTATTTGGTATCAAGATATATACCTCACACGACAAACCAACTAACGGTGAGTTAATTGCTTTGATTGCGGACAAACTTTTGATTGACGGAATGTAATCAAATAAAATACGACGGAATTTTCTTTTGCTTTTTGAATAAACACAGCAGAGCAAAACTAAGTGTAATCGTACAAAAAACCAAATAGTATAACTTGAACGGCGTAAAGACGACTAAAATCGCTAAAGAGAAACCACTAAGTAAGAAATATTTGAAATTTTTCTTACAAAAAGCGTTTTTGAATACGGATTTGAGTTTGGGTTTTACCTTTGCTTGTTTAGGTATCTCTGGTAAAGCGTTTGCTTTCTTTAGTGCGCATATAACTACTTTTGAGTCTATATTTTCGACAGAGAGTGGTAAAAATTGTGTGATTTTATTAAATTGATTTTCGTCGTATGAGTTAAGTATTAAAACAAGCTTTTTATAGCCCGAAAACTTTGCTTTTCGGGCTTTTGCATATATTTCGTCTGCAGATACAGGGGTTAGTTTTAAAAACGGTACGAGCAAGACGTCGCCTAACACGATAGCGTTTTTCTTTTGCGTTGGGTGATAGGAGGGGATAATAACCTTCATTATAAGATCAACGAGGTCGTGTGTTGGCATAGTTGTTAGTTTAGGAATATAATCTTCAGGCACGAATTTTAACTCCGTCTTAGGCTTCGTGAATATTGATATCGTAAGTATCAAAATAAACGCAATCCCTGCACCTATAATTATATTGTTAGTTATATAGGTGGCCCAAAGTGTAAAAATTGCAAAAAGTAGGGTATTAAGTACTATTCTGTCAATGATTTTTGCCATAATATCTCCGTTTTTGAGATTATTGCCATAAATTTTTCAAATATACTTTGAAATATCAAGGTTTGGGTATATAATATAGTTATGAGAAAAATAGGACTTTACGGCGGTGCGTTCAATCCGCCTCATAACGAGCACGTTGCGGTATTAAACTCTGCAAAAAAAGAGTTAAATCTTGATTTTTGCATAGTTTTTCCCTCATTCGATCCGCCTCACAAAAATACGACTAGTAGCGTATCTTTTGAGTCAAGAATGGAAATGTGCGCGTTGGCTTTTAAGAATGCGATAATATCAGATATTGAGAAGAACAGTTTAGAGAAAAATTATGCCGTTAACACGGTTAAAAAATTTCAAGAACTATATCCTGAGGATAAACTCGTCTACGTCATCGGTGGTGATAGTATGGCGGATTTATTTAAGTGGTATCAACCCGAAAAACTATTGAGCATGGTGGATATTGCGGTCTATCCAAGAGAGGGTAGAATTGAGGATATGAACGAAGCGATAAACAAGGCTCGTGAGGTTGGTGGAAATATTACCGTTTTATCTTACGTTGGCGAAAACATATCTTCAAGAGAAATTCGAGCATTGGCGTCTTTAGGTTTTGATATATCCGATATTGTACCACGAGAGGTATCTGACTACGTTTGTAAAAACGCGTTATACAAAAATGAATACGTTGATATAGTTAAAGCCAATTTACCACAAAAGACGGTTGATCACGTATTTAGAACGGTAAAATGGGCGTTAAGGTTAAATAGAAATCTTGGTTTATCCGTCGAAGACGTTTTTCTTGCAACTTTATTTCACGATATAACTAAAAAAACAGACACCACGTCAGGTGTCCCTGAAGACGCTATATCAACACCGGTTGCGCATCAGTTCTCGGGAGCAGAATATGCAAAAAGATTAGGTTTCAATGATAAGGTCGTGCAAGCAATCCGCTATCACACAACGGGGCGTGAGGATATGACTACGCTTGAAAAACTCGTCTACGTTGCCGATATGACGGAAGAGGGAAGAGAGTTTGACGGAGTAGAGAAGTTGCGTTCCGCTCTCTTATTTGACTTTGAAAAAGGCTTCGTTGAATGTTTAAATCATAGTTACGAATATTTGGTTAATAAAGGTGAAAACATTTATTATTTGACCAAAAATGCATACGAGTATTATAAAAACAGATAATATACATAGGAGTTCATATGGAAAACAGTAAAGAATTAGCATTAAAAATTGCAAAATTATTATCCGAGAAAAAGGGCAACGATATTATTATGCTAGACATCGAGCATTTAACCGTCGTTGCAGATTATTTTGTTATAGCAAGCGCAAAATCTTCTACCCAAGTAAAAGCTATGGGTGAGCACGTTGAAGAAAAATTGTCCGAAATGGGACTCGAGCCCGTGCGTCGCGAAGGGTTTTCCGATTCGAGATGGATTATCCTTGATTACGGTGACGTAGTTGTACACATTTTCAACGATGAAATGAGAATGTTCTATTGCTTAGAGAGATTGTGGGAGGACGGCAATAACCTTACGCGTTACGAGGAATAATTTACCCTCTACATAGGAGGGCGTATGAAATTTTTTTGTGCTGTGTTAGCAATGGCTATGCTTTTTACGCCAAGTGATGCGGTTAATATTGCTTTAAGCCACGACAAAGTAGAGCGCGCAGAGTCTTTTAGATATTATAGTGAGATTTACGTCGCTATAATATGTGAGCCGATATATTTAAGAAGCGAGAATATATCCATTTGTCACGATATTGAACGGGAAATTGAGAATGTAAGCGGTGTAAATGCAAACGTTATTATTGATTTGCACGCATATTCCTTGATAAAACGCTTAAATTCTAAAGGCGGTTTAGAACGAGAACAACTCGTAAAACAAGTTCTAGCAATTTTTGCCAGTAGGAGAAAGAATGAAAATAGTTGATATTATTAACAAAAAAAAGCACGGTTTTTCTTTGAGTGAAGAGGAAATCAAGTTTTTTGTTGACGGTGTAGTTCAAGGTGACGTTGCCGATTATCAAGCAAGTGCACTGCTTATGGCTATTTGCTTGAAAGGTTTTGACTTTGACGAAACCCTATATCTAACGCGCGCTATGCGTGACTCCGGAGTGGTAATGGACTATTCTCACGTTGACGGTATAAAGGTTGACAAACATAGTACGGGTGGCGTGGGCGATAGTACGAGTTTTATTATTATGCCTATACTCGCATCTCTTGGTTATAAAAGCGTTAAGATGAGTGGAAGAGGGCTAGGACATACTGGCGGAACGATAGATAAGCTTGATAGTATAAAAGGCTTGTCTTCTTCTCTATCAAAAGAATATATAGAAAATCAGTTAAATGAAATAGGATTTTGTATCGTTGGTCAAACTCCCGATTTGTGTCCTGCGGATAAAATTTTGTACGCATTGCGTGACGTTACCGCAACTGTTGACAATATTGCGCTAATTTCTGCAAGTATTATGAGTAAAAAATTGGCGTCAGCAGGAGATTTGATCATTTTGGACGTCAAATACGGTGACGGTGCCTTTATGAAAAACTTCTCTGATGCGCTCTCATTAGCCGAAACCATGTGTGCTATCGGTAGACGAGAAGGGGTTAAGACTATTGCTATGATAACCGATATGAATGAACCTTTGAGCAAGTACGTTGGCAATTCTTTGGAGATTGAGGGTGCTATTGGCGTTTTGAAGGGAGATAAAAATAGGCTTCGTGATCTTTCCGTAGCGCTTGCTTCAAACGTCGTATCAGAGTGTGAGAATATTGATTATGCAGAAGCGTTTTTTAAGGTTTGTAAAGTCTTGGACGACGGTACTGCGTATGAAAAGTTTAATCAAATGATTGCTCATCAAGGCGGAGATTTATCTTCACTAAAAGTTGCTCCCGTTGTTACTGAAATACTAGCAAAAGAAGACGGTTTCGTTCACAAAATTCACGCAGAAAAACTAGGCGAACTAGTATGTGATTTAGGCGGTGGCCGTCGTAAAAAAGAGGACGTTATAGACTATACCGTGGGCGTTATAAATAACGTTTGCGTGTCTTTAGAGGTCAAAAAAGGAGACGTCTTGTGTAAGGTTTACTCAAATGAGTGTTTAAGTGATGAAATTTATGAAAAATTTTCTTCCGTATTTGAGGTTCGTCGTGAATCACTTGACAAACCACGCCTTATATATGCTAAAATAAATTCTGTAGGAGAAATAATTCTATATTGAGGTTAGTATGAATATAGCAAAATACATAGATCATACCATATTGAAAACTACGGCTACGCCTTTTGATATTGAGAAACATTGTGAATCTGCACTAAAGTATGGATTTTACTCTGTGTGTGTCAATCCTAATTACGTAACCTTAGTTAAAGAACTTTTGAAAGGTAGTGATATAAAGACCGTGTCCGTTGCAGGTTTTCCTTTCGGAGAGAGTGAAACGATTATTCGCGCAAAGGAAGCGGAATATGCGGTTAAGTGTGGTGCAGAAGAGGTCGACGTTGTTATTCCCGTGTCAAGACTCGTATCTGGAGATTACGACTACGTGTATCGTGACGTAAAGAGCATAGTTGATGCGTGTGGCGTTCCTCTAAAAGTTATATTAGAAACCTGTCATTTAACGGACGAGCAAGTTGTAAAAGGTTGCGAAATTTGCGCAGACGCAGGCGTTGCATTCGTTAAAACGTCAACTGGATTTTTTGGAACGGGAGCAACCGTTCACCACGTTCAACTTATGAAGAAGGCAGTAAACGGCAAATGTCAAGTAAAAGCTGCCGGAGGCATTAGAGATTACAATTTTGCGAAAGAACTTATAGATGCTGGAGCGACTAGACTCGGCACGAGTGCCGGCGATAAAATCGTCGAAGGATAAACAACAGAATTCCATATAGATTTCGGGGCGGGGTGAAAGTCCCCACCGGTGGTAAAAGTCCACGAGCGTAAGCAGACAAGGTGTAATTCCTTGACCGACAGTATAGTCTGGATGAGAGAATATCAAGCGTACCCCTATGCCTCGTATAGGGGTTTTTAAAAGGGTACGGAAGGAGTTTAACAAATGAAAATTACTACTAGAATGTTGACTGGAATGGCGATGCTATCGGCGCTTAGCATCGTTAGCTTAGCTTTAGGAATACAATTTCCTTTTCCGTTTACACCAAACTATATGCTATACGACGTTGCGGACGTCTTTATATTTTTAGGGACCTTTATGTATGGTCCTGTGTCCGGACTGATTATTACCTTCGTTGTATGCGTAATACAAGCCTTTGCAATGGGTGGCTCGGGATTGACCGGATTTATTATGCATTTACTAGCTACTGGCGTTTACGCATTAGTGGCGGGGCTTATTTATCAAAGAAAAAGAAACATAAAAGGCGCTATTTTAGCTCTAATTTGCGGATTTTTCTCTTGGATGGTCGTAATTATCCCTGCAAATTTGTTAGCACACCCACTTTTTGGTGGAATTGCAATAGAGGTTGTCGTAGGTATGATTCCTGCCATACTTTTATTTAACTTAGTGAAAGCGGGTGCAAATTCTATATTAACGTTTCTTTTATACAAACAAATACATAAGTTTTTCCGATTTATTGGCGTTGCCGAGAAAAAAGAGAAGAATTACGATATTAAGAGCGAGAACGTTTTTATCACGAATAGCGCAAACGAAACTCTAAGTTTAGCAAAGGCGTTTGCTAAAGAATTGAATTTTGGAGATACCGTACTATTAAACGGCGATCTTGGCGCAGGTAAAACTGTTTTTGCTAGAGGAATTGCGCAAAGTTTTGGTGTTAAAGAGGACGTTTTGAGTCCTACTTTCAATATATTAAAAGAATATTTAGACGGTAAACTTTGTCACTTTGATATGTATAGAATTGAAGACGATGAAGAACTTGAGAATTTAGGCTTTGAAGAATATTTTTCACGAGATAGAATATGTATCGTCGAGTGGAATAGAATGCCGTCAATATTAGGTCGAGTGTATACCGTAAATATCGAAACAAACGGCAAAAAACGTAAAATAACTATTACGAAAGAGGATAGATAATGAAAGTACTCTCAATAGACACCTCTTGTGATTCTTTGACGATAGCGTTAAAGGTAGAGGATAAATTATATTCATACAAGAGCGAAACGGTTAGACAAGGTCATTCCGTTTCCTTGTTGCCTGCAATTGAAAAGTTGCTAGACGATGCAGAGATATCGATAAACGACGTTGATTACTTTGGCGTTACTGTGGGACCTGGATCATTTACTGGTATTAGAGTTGGCGTTGCAACAGTAAATGCGTTTGCATATGCTAATAAAAAGTCCGTAGTTGAGGTCACGACATTCGAACCCTTTGCATATCATAATTTTGATGATAAAATTTTTGCGATTGACGCAAAACACGTCTATTATATAGCGGAAAAATTTAACAATTCTTTAACGTATAAAACGGCAGAGGACGGTGTTTTACCCGATGGTGCTGTTGAGATAGACGTGACCACACTAACGCCCGAGGCGTTAAGCCAAGTAGTTGAAGACAAAATTAACAAAAATCAAACCGTTGATTTTGCAAAACCGTTTTATATGAGAGCATCTGAAGCGGAACGAAATAAGAAATGATTATAAGAAAAATGACCAATAGCGACATTGAAACAGTCGCGCAAATAGAGAAAGAGTGCTTTGTGGATCCGTGGAGTGTGGACACACTTTCCCAATCTTTAGAAAACGAGTGTTACGATTACGCCGTTCTTGTGTTTAATGACGAGATAATCGGATACTTTTGTATGCACACTTTATTTGATACTAGTGAATTATTCCGTGTTGCAGTCCTAAATGCTTATAGGCGAAAAGGTTATGGGTTATTGCTCATTGAAAAGGTTTTAGAGATTGCACGTGAAAAAGGTGCAGAGCATATTTTTTTAGAGGTTAGAGCAAAAAACCTGTCAGCGATAGCGTTATACGAAAAGGTTGGATTTATAAAGTACGGCGAGAGGGCAAACTATTACGGAGGTGGCGAGGATGCCTATCTTTATTCTTTTGAGATTGGAGGAGTGTAATTAATTACGTTACGTACGGCAGAGGAAAACCGGTTGTGTTATTACACGGTTGGGGCGCAAGTGGCGAGTTGATGATGCCTATTGCAAAATCACTAAAAGGATATAGATTTATAGTTCCAGATTTTTACGGATTTGGAAATAGTCGGCATCCTGATTATCCGCTAAATCTTTCAGACTACGCCTATGGGGTTGTAGATATACTAAAAAAAGAGGAGATAAATCGTGCGATTTTTATTTGTCACTCTTTTGGCGGTCGCGTAGGTATATATCTATCTAAAGAGACTCCTGAGTTGGTTGAAAAACTAGTTTTATGTAATAGTGCGGGAATTTTGCCTCGAAAATCCATAAAGTATTATATAAAACTATGGATTTATAGAATACGCAAGAAATTAGGTTTAGACGTTAGCAAGTGTGGTTCTAAAGAATATAGGGAACTAAATAGTGTTATGAAGAAAACCTTCGTTAACGTCGTAAATTTTGATCAAAGCGACAGTTTAAGATATATTGACTGTCCAACTCTTATCGTTTGGGGGAAGCGTGATAAGACTACGCCAATATATATGGCGAAAAAACTTAACAAGAATATTGCGAACTCACAACTCGTTGTGTTTGATAGGGCAGGACATTTTTCCTACGCAGATGAACTTGGAAAATTTATTTTTGTTGTAAAAAGATTTTTGGAAGGTTAAGATATGGATATTAACGTTTACACTATAGTTTGTGCCGGATTAAGCGTAATCAATACCGTTATTATGGTATTTATGGCATACAAATTTTTACATACCTATCAACTCAACAATTATCATTTAATTAGACTATTTAATTGGTACGGTAGAACGAACGGTAGATATTTTAAACGACTCGTTTTAATATGTTTACTATCTTTAGCCGGACTTTTTGTAACGAACACCTTGTTTAACGGTTATGCGCACGAAATTTTTACCTACTTAGGTATTGCTTTTTATTTCGTGTTGAGTATTTTATTCGTTTTCTACGAGAGTAAAATTCCTAAGAAAAAGCCTTTAGTATATACGCGTAGAATGATTCGTCAGTACGTCGTTTTATCGTTGTTGTGTTTAGGACTTAACGCCTTGATTTTTTCAATAAATTGGAATTTTATGCTTTTAGGCGGTATTTATCATAATTTCCGATTTACCTTAATTGCGCTATCACCTTTAGCACTACCCGTACTCGTTTTACTCTCTTGTTTACTCACTGCGCCCTTTGAACAGTTGAATAATAATCGTTACGTTAAAAAAGCGACCAAGGTTTTAGCAAAAAGAGGGGACGTTATAAAGATCGGCATCACGGGTAGTTATGCAAAAACCACGGTTAAGGTTATATTGGCGAAAATGTTATCTCGAAAGTATCACGTATTAAGCACGCCTGCAAGTTATAATACACCAATGGGTATTTCTATGTGTGTAAGCAAGTTAAAGCCTTTTCATCAAGTTTTTATTGCCGAAATGGGCGCAAGAAACGGTGGTAACGTTAGAGAATTATGTGATATAGTCGAACCTCAATACGGTATAATTACGGGTATTTCTAATCAACATTTAGAGACCTTTTTGAATATTAAAAATATCGTTAAAACTAAATGTGAATTAGCGGAGTCTCTAAATAAGCGTGACGGATATTTAGTCGTTAACTCGGACACGAAGCACTTGAGTGACGTAGTTGAAAACCTAAAATGCAAATACGATCTATGTGGTGTTTGTGGCGAAAACAACAGGGTATCTATCCAAAATATAGTGGTTACGAGTGAGGGTAGCGTCTTTGATTTAGTCGTTGAAGATAAGGTTTTGCCTTGTAAAACCACTATGCTTGGTAAACACAATATATCAAATATTGCAGTTGCGGTTGGTATAGCGTACGAATTGGGTGTTGAGTTAGAGGATATCGTATCCGTAATAGCTGAGTTAACCGCGCCTGAACACAGACTCCAACTTATAAAAACTGCGAACGGAATGACTATACTAGACGACACCTTTAACGCAAATATAGAAGGCGCAAACGCGGCGTTAGAAACTCTATCAATGTTTGAAGGTAGAAAGGTCGTCGTAACTCCGGGACTGGTTGAACTAGGATCAGAGGAGAGGGAAAGTAATAAAGAATTTGGTAGAAAGATCGCTTCAGTTTGTGATATAGCCGTTTTGATTGGCGCAAACAGAAGTGAACCTATTAAAGCAGGGCTACTGGAGAGTGGTTTTGACGAGAAAAATATATTAGTGTACAATTCCTTATCTGAAGCTAAAAGTGAATTTAAGAATTTCCTAAAAGCAAACGATTCCGTTTTGCTTGAAAACGATTTACCAGATGATTATAACGAAGTAGCAGAACTTAAATAGCATCGTGCACCTTTCATTTTTTACGGCATATAATAATGAGGACTTAGGTCTTCATTATTTTTTTGGGGAGGAAAAAATGGAAAGGATAGGCGTTTTCTTTGGTGGTAAATCTTGCGAACACGAAGTATCAGTTATTACGGCGCTTCAAGCGATGGCAGAACTTGAATACGAGTACGAAATCTACCCTGTGTATATAACGGAGTATGGGTGGTTTACGGGCGAGAAATTAAAGTATGCGGAAAGTTATAAGAATTTTAATGAAAAACTACACACAAAGATAATTTTGGACGGCAAAAAACTCGTATCGTACGGTAAATTTGGATTTTTGAAAGTCGTAGGTGAGATCGACGTAGCATTTTTATGTATGCACGGTGGCGCGGGCGAGGGCGGAGGTTTGGCAGGAATGCTTGAGATGTACGACGTACCGTACACGTCCTCAAGTATACTACCCTCATCTATCTGTTTGAATAAACAAATATTCAAGGTCGTAGCGCGCGAAAAAGGATTTAGGGTAGTTCCCGGAATATGCGTTAGCAAAAATGATTTTTTGAGTAACGAAGAGGGTATTTGTGATAAAATCATATCAAAATATGGTTTAGACGTTATTGTAAAACCCGTTGATATGGGATCAAGCGTGGGAGTAAACGCGCCACAAAACAAGAATGAATTAAAAGACGCGCTTTCATTAGTTTTTTGTTATACGAACAAAGCATTAGTCGAGAAGAAGATATCTAATATGATCGAACTGAATTGCGCTGGCGTGAGGTTCGGTTCAAGCGTTATCGTCAGTGCTATTGAAAAACCGCTAAAACGGAGAGGGGAAGTTTTGTCCTATCGTGATAAATATCTATCTAAATCTAAGGAAAGATCGGACGAGAGAGAAATACCTGCAGATATCAGTCCTCGTCTTGCCTCAAAAATCCGAAAAACTACGCAAAAATTGTACGAAGAGTTTGATTTAGTTGGCGTTGTACGTGTGGATTATATGTATCAAGAAGATACGGGAGAGTTGTACGTTAACGAAGTGAATACGATTCCGGGATCAATGAGTGGATATTTATTTGAGGAGTGCGAACTTGACTATTCTTGTCTTGCAAAAGGTATGATTGAATATGCAAAAGATCGCGAGAGGGAAAAGGAAGAATATCTAACTCATTACTCAAGTGAGTTGTTGAGTGGCAACTATTTCGTTGCAAAAAGTTAGAGAGTTTTATATTATCCTTGATTTTTCTTTACTTTTTTTACATTTTGGTGCTATAATTAGTAAAATTAATTAAGTGGTGAACAAATGAATTCTAACACGAGCTTTTCTTTAGAAATATTTCCGCCTAAAAATGACGTTGGCATAGAGGCTATATATAAAAATCTTTACGATTTTGCAAAAATTACACCCGACTATATTAGCGTGACGTACGCTGCGGGTGGTGACGGTGGCACGGGTACTGCGGATATTGCCTCCGTCGTTCAAAACGAGCATAATATTAAAGCAATTGCTCACGTTAGGTGTATGGGCGAGACTAAAGAAAGCGTTGGGGAAATACTTGACGATTTAGTAGCGCACGGGATTAAGAGTGTGCTTGCATTGCGTGGAGATAGAAAACAGGACGCAGAGCTTACTGATTTTAAGTATGCAACCGATCTTATATCCTTTATGAAAGATAAATGGGATTTTGAGATTTTTGCAACCTGTTACCCTGAAGGACACGTCGAGAGCGAGAACTATTTACAAGACGTTTCCTTTATGAAGAAAAAGTACGACTTGGGCGTTACTCGATTCGTTTCTCAACTATTCTTTGATAACGAAGACTTTTACAAAATGAGAGACGAAGCGGTAAAAATCGGAGTAAACGCACCTATAGTTGCAGGTATTATGCCTATCACTAATGCAAAGCAAATACTTAGAACGGTATCTATGTGTGGAGCAAAAATTCCTACTAGACTAAGTAAACTCATTAGTAAGTTCGAAGATAATCCCGATGCGTTAAGACAAGCAGGATTAAACTTTGCGATTGAACAAATTACCGATCTAATATCTAACGATGTTGACGGTATCCACTTATATACTATGAACAATCCTAGTACTGCAAAAACGATATTTGATAATATCAGTACTATTTTAAGCGTTGTAAACAAATGAAGAAAAATTTTCTAGAACAACTAAAAAGTAAAATTCTCGTTTTAGACGGAGCGATGGGAACGAGGTTGATATCAAGAGGCTTGGATAGTAGGCTTGCAATGCAATATAACGTTGAAAAGCCTAACGAAATAATTGATATTCACAAATCCTATCGTCTTGCTGGTTCTGACGTAATTTATTCAAATACCTTTGGTGCAAATTCTTTCAATTTGAAGGATACTGGTTATACAGTTGCGCAGATTATTAAATCTGCGTATAAAAATGCAAAAGTATCTACGGACGGATTTATTGCGTACTCCTGTGGACCGCTTGGAAAACTTATGTATCCGACGGGGGAATTACGCTTTGAGGAGGCATACGAGAGGTTTTTAGAGCAAGCAAAAGTCGTAGCCGAACTTGGTTTTGACCTCGTGGTTATTGAAACCTTTACCGATATTGCAGAGCTTCGTTCCGCAATATTAGCTTTTAAGGAAAACACCGATTTACCTATCGTGTGTTCTATGAGTTTTGATGAGAACGGTAGAACCTTCTCGGGTAACGATATCGAATCCTTTGCTCGTATAGCAGGGGGATTAGGTGTAGATGCGCTAGGACTAAATTGTGGCTTGGGCGCGGATAAAACTCTAAAAAACGCAGTAGAATTATCAAAACACACCACTCTACCTATATTTATTAAACCTAATGCAGGTATGCCTGTGTACGAAAACGGTAAGACTTCGTACGATATGAGCGCAGACGATTTTGCTAGTTGGGTTGGTGAGATCGTAAAAACCGTCCCTAATGTTCAAGCGGTTGGTGGTTGTTGTGGAACTGATGACAATTATATTAGACTTCTAGCAAATCATGAATTTGAAACAGCGCAGAAAAGTTTTAATAAATCTATTACGCCTGCGTTGTGTTCTGCTCAAAGAAGGGTGGAATTTGATAAATTTTTCGTAATAGGCGAGAGATTGAATCCGACTGGTAAACCTACTCTTAAAAAGGCTTTACAAGAGTTGGATCTAGAATACGTATACGGACTATGTGCCGAACAAATTGCTCTAGGTGCGCAAGTTATAGACGTAAACGTAGGAATGGCGGGAATAGACGAAGCCTACGTTCTAGGCGAGATCGTCGAGTATTTGTCTGGTAAGATAAGCGTGCCTTTGTGTATTGATACGACCAACGTGAAAGCTTTGGAAACAGCTTTAAGAAGGGCGTGTGGCGTCGTATTGATAAATTCCGTAAACGGCGAGAGAGAATCCTTAAAAAACGTATTGCCTTTGTGTGAAAAATACGGTGCTTGCATTATAGGGCTTTGTCTTGACGAGAGAGGAATATCGGAAAATCCCACGGTTAGAGTGGAGATAGCCGAGAGAATTGTAAAAACTTGTGCAGGTTACGGTATATGTAAAGATAGGGTTTTTATAGACGCTTTAACTATGGCTATAAGCGTAGACGATAAAAACGCGGTTAGAACGCTTGATACCTTGAAAAAATTAAATGAATACGGTGTTAAAACGGTTTTAGGCTTGTCTAACGTTTCCTTTGGTTTGCCCCAAAGGGAGAGAATTAACGGTGTATTTTACAATTTTGCGAAAGCACAAGGTTTGTCGTGCGCGATTATTAATCCTGCGCTTTGTGAGGTTGTTGACGATTTCGTTGCAAAATCTGCAGTTTTAGGTGTAGATAAGGATTGTGAGGCGTACGTTGCTAAATACGCATCTGCAAAAAGCGTGGTAGATAAGAGTCGCGAACATACCTTAAAAGAATGTGTTTATTTCGGCTTGGCTGTTGAGGGTGCAAAGCGCGTTAAGGAGATAGCAACCGTCGACAATTACTCGGATATTATAAATAACGACGTAATTAGTGCATTGAACGAACTGGGCGATGATTTTGCTTTAGGCAAGTGCTTTTTACCTCAATTAATGTCGGGTGCGGAGTCTGCGCGTGTGATTCTAGACTATATTCGCGACAAATTTATGTCGGATAAGGATGAAAAGGGCGCAAAGATAGTGCTTGCTACCGTAAAAGGCGACGTTCACGATATAGGTAAAAATATTGTAAAAGCCGTGCTCTCAAATTACGGATACGACGTTATAGATTTAGGTCGAGACGTAGAAATTGATAAAATTATTTCAGAAATTGAGAAAAGTAATGCAAAAATCGTTGGACTTTCTGCGCTTATGACCACGACTATGAACAGTATGGAAGAGAGTGTAGTGGCTTTGCGTGATCGTTTCCCGAACCTTTTAATCTTGGTGGGTGGGGCAGTCGTTACTAATGACTTTGCAGAGCGTATTGGTGCAAAGTACGCAGAAAACGCACAAGAATGTATTAAAGTATTACAAAATCAAGGTTTTTAGAGAATAATAGGAGTACAAATTGAGAAAGATAGCAGTAGATTTAGGCGACGTTAGAATAGGACTTGCAAGCAGTGATATTATGGGAATTATTGCAAGTGGTAGTGAAACGTATTATAGAAAGGGCGGAGAAGCCGACGTAGACTATATTGCAGAATTTGCAAAAAAAATGGAGGCGGACACCATAGTTATAGGGTTACCCGTAAATATGGACGGAACGGAAGGCGAGAGAGCGGAGATGAGTAGACAGTTTGCTCGTGAACTAGAGCCTAAAACTTCGTGCAAAATAGAATTTATTGATGAAAGGCTTACCTCTAAAAGTGCCGAGAGAATTTTGATCTCTGCAGATATGAGACGTGAGAAAAGAAAACAAGTTATTGACAAGGTTGCGGCGGCAATTATACTCCAAAGTTACCTTGATAGAATAAAATAAACTTATGAGGTGTTATTATGGCAAAAGATATCGTTAATGAAACTGAAGATTTAGAAGATTGTGAAATTATCACTCTTGAAAACGACGACGGCGAGGAAAGAGATTTTCTTCATATTGGAACTTACGAATACAACAAAGAATGGTTCGTATTTTTGCAAGATGCAGAGCAGGCAGCACGTGCAGCGGACGACGAGGATGCAGAATGTGAAGTTTACATCTACAAACTCGTAGGAGAGGGCGACGACGAACAACTTTTCCCTGTTGAGGACGATGATTTAGCAGAAACCGTTTATAACGAGTTCATTAAATTTATGGAAGAAGAATAATCAAATTTATTTTGAGTAAAGAAAAAAGATAGCAACATTGCTATCTTTTTTTGTTATTAAAATATTATTGAGATTATATTTTGGTTAGTTTTAAAAATTCTGCGAGTTTGTCTCGCTCGCCCACGAGAGTGCCAAGGGCGTTAATTACGGTTGACTGTGCGTCGTCTAATAAGGTAACTTTCATTCTAACCAAATTTGCCATATATTCACAAAGACCGGGGAGTAGGGCGGTACCACCGCAAAGGTATATACCGTTCTCCGTCATGGTTTCTGCAACTTCGGTAGGTGCGTAGGTTATCATAGAGGATATAATATCCGTGATTTTTTTCAAAAGAGGTTCGATAAGATCACAAACTTCTTTAGCCGTAATTATAAAGGTTCTCTGTGCTCCAGAGTCAGCGTCACGTCCAATAACTTCTATGCTTGAGGTGTCGTTAGCGTACAAGCTAGCAATAGCAAGTTTGATCTTTTCCGTAGTAGCTTGACCAATTTTAACGTTTTGTTTCTCGTATAAGTAATCGGTGATAGCGTTGTTTATTGCATCTCCCGCAATATTTATACTTGCACCGTCAATTATCTCGTTATTTGCAACTAACGCAACGTCGGTAACGCCACCGCCTATGGATACGACTACGCCACCGTGGGAGAGGAGTCTTGATATAGCAATAGGGGTGTCTATGAATGTAACTTCGTTTACACCGGCTTTTTGCATAACGGTTTCATACGCTTTGCGCTCAGCCAAAGAGAGTCCGCAAGGAATAGATACGAGCGCTCTAATGCGCGGTTTGAAACTTCCTTCGGGGAGTAGACGCGCAATCAATTTTTTGAGTAGCAAAATAGCCGCGTCGTTATTGGTAATCACACCGTCACGGATAGGATATACGACTTGGGTGTTTGCAGATACTTTACCAACCAATCTTTTGGCTTTAGAGCCGACTGCAACGACCTCGAGTTTTCTTTCCTTTCGTAACGCAATGACGGAAGGTTCTTTCAAAACTATTCCGAAACCTTGTTGATATATAGTTGTGTTTGAACTACCAAAATCAATACCTAAATCAATTACAGCCATAATTCCTCCTATTTGACACCTAAATGTCTTAATACTTTTTCTAATTTTTCTATTGGTAAACCTACGATGTTTGAATAACTTCCGTGATATTTTTCAACTACACCGTCTTGTATGCCGTATGCTCCGGCTTTGTCAAGAGGGGAGCCTGAATCTACGTATTCGAGGATATCGCTTGGAGAAAGTTTCTTCATCTTTACTCTAGATTTAACCGCGAAAACCTTAACAATCGTACGATCAAATTTTTTTATTTTTAAGCAAACACCCGTATATACCGAATGAGTTTTGCCCGATAAAAGTTCGAGTGTTTGAATAGCGTCTTGCTTGGATATCGGTTTGCCTATTATACGTTTTTTATATACGACTATAGTGTCTGCAGATATTAGCACATCATAATCAACGTTTATGGAATTAGCTTTGTCTCGTGCTATACCTAAAACGGTTTTAATAGGACTTTTGTCCTCTTTTTCTTCACAATTGGGAGATAGGACGTCAAAGTCGGAAAAAATCTCTTTTAATAATTCTTTTCGTCTTGGCGAGGTCGAAGCGAGAACTATTTTCATTTCGTTTCACTATCTTTATTATAAGTTTCGTAAAATATATCTACGTTATAATCTCTTAGCGACTTTATAAATCCGTCGTAATCGCTTTCCACGATATTAATCTTCATCTGAGCAGGTTGAGCTTTCTGATTAACGAATAGGATAAAAAGTGATCCGTCTTGCTCAATTTTAACAATTGATTGAATAAGACCGCAGGGGATTTTGTAGATAAATAACCCCATTTTAACGTAAAGAGAAAAGTTGGTTACGACGTATCTTGAATGCGTGAGCATAAGCAAGAGAACGACTATCAAAAGAACGCACAAAACTAAACCTATTACGTCAAGCCAAAGATAGGTAGACGTCCAACCGAACGCGCCACAAAAAGCAAGAATGTTTTTAAGCGCACAAGCGGAGAACAAAACGGTCATCACAATCAATAAAACTTTCATGAAAGTCGTATATATAAATTTGAAAACGTTTTTAGTCATAGTTACCTCTATATAAATATCTTAAGTATTATAACATAAAAATTTCTCGTATGCAATAGGCGATTAAAAAAAGTTAAGAAAAAAACGCGTCAAAAGACGCGTTTTTGATTATTTTACAATTAAATCAACAAAATTAAAATTGTCGGTATCCACAAGACCACGATTGGTTATACGTAAGCTCGGTATACAAGCAAGAGAAATAAAGGACATGGTCATAAATGGATCGGGAACTTTGCACTCAAGTTCTTCCCACGCTTGTTCGAGTTTTCGAATAAGACTTGCCGTATCTTTAGCAGACTTTAGACTCATTAATCCTGCAACGGGGAGAGGTAAGTGAGCTATAACCTCACCTTGTTTTACAACGCACATACCGCCACCGGAGGAGGCGAGGGTGTTTGATGCAAGACACATATCTTCGTCGCTATCACCAACGACTAATAAATTATGACAGTCGTGAGCAACGGTGGAGGCAATTGCACCATCTTTTATACCAAAACCTTTGATAAAACCGTATCCGCGTGAACCCGTAGCGTGATGTCTTTCAAAGACTACGGTTTTAAGTATATCTTGATTAGTGTCGCTAATTAGATTTCCGTTTTTAGATTTGATTATGGCTGTAGTTGAACCAGTCGGTAACTGAGTCGGCGTAATCTCGATAACTCGAACTTTTTCCTCTTCGTTTAGCGTACTAATTCTAAAGTCGTCTATAGAAATTTTAGCGCCAACGTTCACGGAATTTAGTTCTTCTTCCTCAAATTTCCTTGATAAATCAACCGAGAAGGTATTTTTACCGTTTTCAGATACGACTTTGCCGTTAATTAAAACCTTTTGAACGTCAACCTTTTCAATGTCTTTAACAAGTACGATATCTGCAACGTTGCCAAGAGATATTGAACCAGTTTCGTGAGCGAATCCATAAGCTTCAGCCGCGTTTATAGTTGCAATTTGATAAGCAGTGAGAGCGGGGACACCTAACTCGATAGCACGACGAACGATATAATCTATATGACCTTTTGATTCAAAATCACCAGGGTGAATATCGTCCGTACAGAAAGCAACGTTCCTTGTATCAATATTTTTCTTGGTTATAAGGGTTAAGAGTTCTTCAAGGTTTCTTGATGCAGATCCTTCACGGAAGAAAACTTTGACGCCACGACGTAATTTTTCTAACGCATCTTTTGCGCTCGTTGATTCGTGACAATCGTTCACGCCACATGAAAAATAAGCGTTCATATCTTTGCCTACGTCAGGTGAGGAGTAGTGTCCGGATACTGCCTTTCCGCTCATAAGTGCCGTTTTAACGATATCGTGAGGACCTTTAGCACCGTTTATAATGCCTACGTAATTCATCATTTCACCGATACCAAACACTCTTTCATTATCAATAACAGATTCTATATCTTGGGCGCAAATGTTTGCTCCCGAATCTTCAAATCCGGGCATAGAGGGCACACAAGAGGGTGCAAACGCCATTACTTTGAGCGGGGTACGTTTGGAGTCTTCAATGAGGTAATTTAGTCCTCTAAGTCCTAAGACGTTACAAATCTCGTGAGGATCCATGCAAATCATTGCCGTACCGTGAGGTATAACGGCTTTCGCGTATTCGCGTGCAGTCAACATTGATGACTCTATATGTAGGTGGGTGTCAATGAACGCAGGAGATGCGTATAAACCCGTTGCATCAATTACGTTAGTGTTTTCCCCAATACAATGTTTGCCGTCCCCAATAAGACATATTCTGCCGTCGGTTATAACGATATCGGTGTTTTTAATCAACTCTTTCGTGCATACGTTGATTAAAGTGCAATTTTTAATTACCGTATCGGCAGGGATTCTACCCTCGGCAACTGATGCAAGTTTTTCCGTTATTTCATATAATTGTTTTTCACAAAAAGGATATTTCATAGTCGTCACCTCGACGTAATTATACTCCAAATCAACTTTAATTGCAATACTAAACGACTTTTTTTGATAAAATTTGAAATTTTAGGTTTGACACTAGCGTATATTAAGGTTATAATTAAGAAAAATGATAGGAGACAGTATGGAGATAGGAATTATTCAAGCCGTTCAAAGCGTTGCCAGCCCCAATACATTGTGGGGCGCAATAGTCGACAACTTTATGTTGGGACTCTCTTTCTTTGGCGAAACGGCAATAGTCATAATCACGTTATTCGTGATATACTGGTGTTTCAATAGAAAACTTGGTGAATACCTACTATTTTGTGTGTTCACGTCGTCGTGCTTTAGTTTTACTTTGAAAAACATTGTAAAACGTCCACGTCCTATTTTTTCGGATGCTTTACGAAACGGAGAGATTAGACACGTTAAGGTAGATAATTTACTAGTTGATACTAATTTTAAGCCCACTTCTTATTCTTTTCCAAGCGGACACGTCACTAACGCTGGAACGCTTTATATGGGAATTGCAAGTTATTTTAGAGTTAGGTGGTTGATTATTTCCTAAATTGCATTTACCTTGTTGCTTGCAATATCTAGAATCTATTTGGGCGTTCATTATCCAAGTGATACTTTGGTTGGTTTTATGATTGCAAGTTTGGTGTGTTGGGGAATAGGTTGGCTTTATCAAAAGTTTTATTCAAAAAGATTTATGCTTGCAGGTATTATCACGCTTGTTTTTGGAATTTTATCAATATTTTTCGGCGACACCAAAATATTCGGTCTTGTTGGTGCAGGATTAGGTTATTGTGTGTGCGCGCCGATTGAGGAAAGATTTATAAAGTTTGAAGATGCAAAAGTTTGGTGGAAGAGGATACTTAGATTTTTAGTTGGTTTGGCTTGCGCTGGTGTCGTGTTTTTATTGTCATCTCTCGTTTTACCACTTGAGACGATAGGCGTTATAATAATAATGGCGCTCGTCGTAGGCAGTGCCGTACTCTTAGCGCCATATTTATTCAAATTATTGAAATTGTAATTACTTTTTTAATCTTAAATCATCACCAACTATGCGTTTTGCATAAGTGTATTTTTTGTGGAAGAGTCTGGAAAAGACTCTTTCTCCATATCTGCTCATTAAATTATTTGCATCAAGGTTTGTAGAGAAGATGGTATGTAAATTATGTTCCATTCTATAAGAAATTGTGGAATATAGATAGTCTATACTTACGTTTTTTCTCATAGGTTCCGTTCCTAGATCGTCAATAATGAGAAGATCTGCAGACAACAAGTCGTCCATATATTCGTTTCTCTCGTTTATCGGGGTAGTGTGGTACTTTAAAACCAAATCGTTAAATTCAAACGCTGTAACGTATAAAACGGAGAAACCTTTTTCCATTAAATCGTTAGCAACGGCACTAATCAAATAACTTTTACCAACACCCGTAGGACCGGATAGGAGAATGTTTCTATACTTAGTGTTTGGAAATTTCTCGCAAAAGAGTTGCATGGTTTTGTATAGTCCAACCATACTTTTTTCTTGTTTTGTACCACTAAAAGCATCACAAGTATTCTCGGAAAAGCGAAAATCGAGAGCACCTGACATTCCGCACTTGGATTTTAAATGCTCGATAAGTTTTTGTTTAACGCATTTACAGAGTTTGCCATTTTCGTCGTATCCAGTGTCTTTACAGTTTTTACAACGGTATTTAGGCGTGAAGTCGCTTTCCTTTAGATTCATCGCTTTTAAAGCGTTTTGAGCTAATTTCTTTGTCTTTGCGATTTCTTTTTTAGTCTCTGTGGAATCAATACCGTACGCTTCTTGTTTTGCAAGAGTAAAGGAGAGTTTCTTGAGGTTTTCCTCGGCTAGAGCAAAGTCGGGGTTTTTTAGCGCGTTATTATATCTTTCTTCCGCTATTATGGTTTCACCCATCTTATATTCCTTGTATTCTGCAAGGATTTTTTTTATAATATCTCTTCTCATTATATCTCCGTGGTATCGAAGCCGTCGTCGTTGAAGAAGGCATCGAGTTCTTCATTGGAATAATTTCTCGTTATATAATCTTTTTGAGTTTGTGTTTCACTCTTAACGTTTTGTGATGATTTTTTAGCCTCTTCTAAAGTCGTTATCTTTTCTGAGTTCCATCTAGATAAAACTTTATTTATGTAAGATAGGGGAAGAGAGGTGTTGACTGCAAGCGTTGCGGCGTACTCAATCATCTCGTCACTAAATCCCCAAATGGTTGACCAAGTGTTGTAGTAATCACGGTCTGCGCTCAATACCGTACGAGCACAACCTGCTTTTTCCAATATCCTAGCAATAATATTGTCGTTTTCGAGTAAGTGATCTATGTACCTATTTATGCTATCAACGGATACGAGTCCAAGTTTGTAAAACTTATTAATAGCGTGATTTACGCCCTCGATGGTTCTAATATTTCGCCTAAAACAGTATTGAGCGACTGTTACGATAGAATCTTTATCAAATCCTCGTTGAACCCAAGGAGAGATATAGCTCTCGACGATATAGTCGTACGATTCGTAATATAATCCAATAGTTTTAGAAACGTCTTTTGCAATAGAATATAAGGTGTCGCGATGAGCCTTGTATTCTTCCATTTCCTTTATGGTGTAAAGGTTGAGTTTGTAATATTTGTCAAGTAAACTGTCGAGTTTTTTCATTCCACCTTTATTTTTGCACTGTTTTGCTGCAAATAAAATAGAAGCAAAATCAAAGCCCCAACTTTTAGTCCATTTAAGGTAATATTCTCTATCTTCAAGATCGCCCGTGTTTTTCTTGCCTAGAGTTGCAAGAATGGTTTTAATGCTATCCGAGGTAGATTCGTATTCTTTCAACTTCTCCTCAACGTCTGCGCAAGTTTTAATTCCGCTATTTGCCCAATCTTTAGCAACTGCAATTATGTAAGGGAATCTAATATCTACGCCTTTGAGATTTACGCAGTATTGTATAATCATAAGCATGGCTTCGGGTTGTATATGACGACTCTCTATTACGTTATAATACTCGTTGTACTCGTTAGGTGTAATCATACGAGTAGGGAAGAGCTGTTGGAGAGCAACGTTGAAATCAGAATATTTTTCAGGCTTAAATTTCTTAGGCGGAGCAATCGAAGTTTTAACGGGTAAATATCTAACTTCAAGAGGTGCTTTCGAGGTTATGGTAACCAAACCTTGTTCTGCCCAATATTCGAAAGAATTGACAATGTCATCGATAGGTAAATTTAAGGATGCAGACATTGAGTCGAGGGAATTGTCACGACTAATGGGATTAGAGCAGAGAAACAAACCGAATACGTAAACTCGTACTGCATTTTCAGGTGCATACGGCAAATATTCACTGATAAAAAGATTATCAATGAAAGTGTAATTATCTATAAGATATTCGTTTGTAAATCTGCAAAAAGACATATTTTTCTCCTTCTAAATCCATTGTGGAATGGACTTGTGATTATATCACAAAAAAACAAAAAAACCAAGAAGAAGATGAAAATTTTTGCAAAATTCTATATCTTGTGGTGAAAAAAAATCTTTCGACTATTTTAGCGTAAGTTCGTACAGTACTTCTGCGATCTCTAAACTCGGATTTTTGTATTCAATCCTTCTCGTTATTTCTTTATCCATCATTTTATCGACGGCGTTTAATAAAGATTGAGGAGTTAAATTTTCCTCAAATATAACTTCGAAATTTTGCGAATTTGAAACCTCGATAGCGTTTTTAATTTGATCTCCTCGAGATGCAGATTTTGATAGGGGAATTAAAATTGCTTTTTTATTTAGCGCACAAAGTTCGGCTATCGTGGTCGCACCCGCTCTAGATATCGTTAAATCCGCCATTTTATACAATTTTCCCATTTCTTTGCTAAATTCAAGTTGTTTATATCCATGGGCACAATTTTTCGTAGATTTTCCTTTGCCTGTTAGGTGGATTACGTTATATTTTTTAGTTAAATCGCGATAAACAAGACTAATTACGTCGTTAATTTTTTGTGCGCCTAAGCTTCCACCCGTTATAAGTATGGTTTTACGATTAGGTAGAGAATACTCCCTCAATAAGTCTTTTTGAGAAATATTGCAAAAAAGATCACGGCGCATTGGTATCCCGATAGGTCTATGTTTTTTGCCGTGATAGGTTTTCTCAAAATTCGTAAACACGACGCTTGCTTTGTTTGCAACAATTTTATTTGCAAGCCCCATAGTTAGGTCTGACTCGTGAATACAGTAGGGTATATTTAGTTTTTTTGCACTCAAAGTTACGGGGAGGGATACGTATCCGCCTTTGGAAAAAACCACGTCGGCACAAGTTGATTTTAGTATACTGCAACACTCGTTGACGTATTTTTTTAGTTTGCATATTACGGAAAAGTTTTTAAGATAATTTGTGCGATCAAACTTTACGGAATTTATAGGTAAAAATTCTATGCCGGCATCTCTTGCCATCTTTTCTTCCATGGAATTTTTTTCGCCAAGATAGATAACGTTCGAAAAGTAGTCTTTTAACTCGTGATATAGTGCAAGGTTTGGAATAATGTGTCCTGCGGTACCGCCACCGCAAAGTATAATAGTTTTCATAATAGATATATTATGGTAAAAAATTTAAAAAAGTTACTAAAAAAATTAAAAAACGTATTGCAAATAATTTTGCGCCGTGATAATATATGCAAAAGAGCAAAAAACGCACTGTTTTTTGTACTTTTGAAATAGATTTTTAATGGTGAAAAATGGAGATTTTTAATCAGTTTTATTTAACCTTTGCAAACATGGATTTTTTCGTAGCACTACTGCTTTTAGCCGGTGTTATCGCTATAGTTTGCGAGATATTTCAACCGGGTGGTAAGGCGCTAGGTGTAGTGGGAGCAATACTAGTCGTGTCTAGTATTGTTTTGCGAGCATTTTCTCTAAAAGAAGGGGAGCAATTATTTAGCGTTATATTCTGCATGATTTTCGTCGTGTCCGTTATTATGTTGTTTTCCTTTATCATTATGGTGAGAAGCGTTAGATATAAATGGATCAAGTATTCTCCTGACGTTAGAGATGAGTCAAGCGAAGAAACGGACAAGAGATATTCGCATTTGGTTGGTGTGGAGGGCGTAACTTTATCCACTTTACGTCCCGTAGGCACTGCAAAACTATGTGGATCGGTTTATACCGTTTTAACGGACGGATTTTTTATTCAACGTGGCGAGAAGATTAAGGTACACAAGATAGAGAAGGAAAACATTATTGTTCGAAAAGCTTAAAAGGTTTAGTTATGGAACGACAAGAGAAAAAAACGAAAGCAAAAGTATATGCTCGTAACGAAAACGTAATACCTGATTATGAGTTTTTGTTCAAAGACGAAGTTCAAAAAGAAGGTAAAACCAAAGGTATTTTAGGTAAACTCGTGCGCGGAAATGCGAAAAACTTTTTTATGTATTTCTTGACCGAGATTTTGAAAACATTACCTGTTTACGTCGTACCTCTACTAACTGCAGAGGTTATAAATTTAGCGACTAAACCGTTTACTAATACGACCATTTTTACATTATTGATCTACGCTGTAGTGATAGTGGTAGTTTATCTAGAAAACGTCCCGACTACAATTTGGCACAACAAAATAGGCGACACGATGATCAGACGAACGGGTGCGGGGCTAAAACGCGTAGTCGTTCGTAAACTTCAAAAACTCTCCATTACCTATCACAAAGAAATGGAAACTGGGCGAATACAGTCGAAGTTTTTGAAAGATATGGATGCTATAGACAATTTTAATAGAACCATGCTCTATAGCTTTTTGCCTGCAATATTGGGCGTGTTAATTTCATTAGGAATTGCGCTATATAGAAGTTGGTGGGTAACCTTATTCTTCTTGCTTATTATTCCTGTAAACGTTTTGATAACTATGTTGTTTAGAAAGCGTTTGTCTCGAAATTCACACGAACTTAGGGTGGAAAACGAGAATTTGTCCGCAAAACTCAACACCATGCTTGAGATGATTCCGGTTACTAAGGCGCACGGACTTGAAAATAAAGAATTGAACAAACTCGAGCACAACATCAACATGGTTACGAGAAAAGGTTTAGCTGCCGATCACGCAACTGCTGTTTTTGGCTCTTGGGTTTGGGTAATTAACAGTATTTTTGCTGCCCTTTGTTTGATATTTTGTACGTATATGTGTTTGCAAGGTATTATAACCGCAGGTGACATCGTCTTGTTTCAGTCCCTCTTTGCAAGCATTAACGGTTCGGTATTGGGTATTATAAACTGCTTGCCCACCGTTATTACGGGAGCAGAATCATTGAAATCCGTGTCGGAAATTATGTTGTCGCAAGACATAGAAAGTAGTATATCTGGAGATAGATTTGAGGTTGAAGGACGAGTTCGTTTTGAAAACGTTTCTTATAAATATCCTAATGCAAAAGATTACGTTATTAAAAATTTCTCGCTAGACGTTAAGCAGGGCGAGTGTATAGCCGTGGTTGGCGCAAGTGGTTCTGGTAAATCTACCATTATGAACCTTATTATCGGATTTTTGAAACCTGAAAGTGGAAAGGTATACGTTGATGATAAATGTTTGAGTGATTTGCCTTTGAGTGAGTATCGTCAAAATATATCCGTAGTACCGCAAAACAGTATATTGTTCTCAGGTAGTATAAGAGATAATATAACCTACGGAATAGCAGGGTATTCGGAAGAAGAACTTGAAAATGTAGTTAAAATGGCAAATATTGAAGAATTTTTGAAAGAATTACCCAAAGGAATTGATTCCGACGTAGGCGAACACGGTGGCAAATTATCCGGTGGACAAAAACAAAGGGTAACTATTGCTCGTGCGCTTATTAGAAATCCTCGTATTCTTATTCTTGATGAAGCGACGTCCGCTCTTGACAACATATCCGAGTTCCACGTTCAAAAAGCGATATCGCATTTGATAAAAGGCAGAACGACCTTTATAGTTGCGCATAGATTGTCTACGATAAGAGATGCGGATCGTATAGTCGTTATGCAAGAAGGGGAATGTGTTGAGGTTGGAACGTATGATGAATTGATGGCAAAGCGCGGAAAATTCTATGAGTTGAAGTCTCTAAACGATATGAACTACAAAGAGGCAAATGAGGCTTTAGATTAAAAATTCGATATTTTATATCAAAATTTTTAATATGTATTATGAAAAACGTCTAAAAATATAATACTGATATGATCGCTAAGGTTAATTACAAAGACCATAGTTTCGAGGTTGAAATAGATCCAAACAAAAGCCTTCTTGAGAGTTTAGTCGAAAGTGGGTACTATTTTCGTGCGCCTTGCGGTGGACGTGGAGTGTGTGGAAAGTGTCGTGCTAAACTTATTCAGTCGTCTGACTTTCAACAAACCGACTCAAATGGAGATATTTTACTTTGTAAGACTAAACCTAAAGGGGATATTGAGATAGAGTTATATAAAAACGATTTCGTTGATTTTGATTTTGTAGTCGACGAGTATAAAGATTACGCTACTCTTTCTCTTGATATTGGTACTACGACGCTAGCTTTTTCTTTGTTGAATCGCGATAACGAGGAGATAGCGAGTGTCAATCTTTCCAATCCTCAATCTTTTGCGGGCGCCGACGTGTTAAGTAGGATATCTTATTGTAAAGGTGGCGGTTTAAAAAAGCTTCAAACTGTTTTGCTTAATACGATAAAAAGAGTGGTTTTTGAGTTAAAAGATAAGATTAGTGGATTACGAATAAATCTACTGAGAGTATGCGGAAACACTGTTATGACGCATATTTTCGTAGGCACAGATCCGTCTAATATAGGCGTATATCCCTTTACCCCCGTGTTTTTAGATAGACGAGAGTATAAAGGTGAGTTTTTTGGTTTAGAGGTTGATAAAGTAGTCGTTTTACCTTGTGTTAGCGCGTACATTGGTAGCGACGTGTTGTCGGGTATAATAGCCACCAAATTATATTGTGACGAGTGCGCGGTTTTAATAGATTTAGGTACTAACGGAGAAATCGTATTAAAAGTCAAAGATAAATATTTCTTTACGTCTACGTCGGCAGGTCCTGCGTTTGAATGTGGTAAAATTTCGTGCGGAACAAGTTACGTTGACGGTGCTATAAATCGAGTTGAGAGAATTGGGGAGTTTTATATTGGTAAAACGATATCCGATAAATCTCCTGTTGGACTGTGTGCTACTGGTTTGATCTCTTTATTGTCAAAACTATTAGTTGACAAAATTATCGATAAAACTGGTAAGATTTGCGATAAAGGTCGTGGTGTAAAAGAGGGAAAATTTTACCTAACACCCGAGGTTTATATAAATCAAAGCGACGTTAGAGAATTCCAACTTGCTAAATCCGCTATCTTGAGCGCGTTGAGAGTACTAACGTCTAAAGCTGGGATTAGTTTTTCCTCTATTGAAAAGGTATATATTGCAGGTGGATTAGGCAAGTATCTATCCGTTGAGGACTTGTTTATCACGAATACCTTCCCAAAAGAATTTCACGGTAGATGCGTTAGCGTGGGAAATAGCGCGCTAAAGGGCGCTTGTCTTTTAGATGACAATCCTTTGATCGTGAAGAGCATTTTAGATAACTCAGTCGTCTACGACTTGTCAATTGAAGAAGAATTTGATAAAATATTTATTGATAACTTAAATTTTTAACTAGGAGATACGAGTATGTTTAAGGTCGGTATGTACGAGAAAGAAATAACCCCACATTTAGGTTGTTCTATTAGAGGGTACTATAACCTTCGTCAAGTTAGCGAGGTTAAAGAGAGAACTTACGCTAAAGCGGTTGCAATAGAAAAAGACGGAAAAACCGTTATTTTAACGGCTATTGACGCTGCGTGCTTTAATACGGACTTCTATGATAAGGTAAGAGACCGCGCTCACAAACTCACGGGTGTTGATAAAAACGATATTATGGTAACGGTAACTCATTGTCATACGGGTGGACCAAGTTACGTAGGACAATTTGAAGGCGCGGACGACGAATTAGATAAGACCTATCTTGATTGGTTGGTGAACGCAGTATGCGACGTTATAGCGCTTGCGTTTATGCGTCGAGAGAATGCAAAAATTAAGTTTGCTCAAACAATGGTTGAAGGAATATCTTACGTTAGAAACTACGTTTTGAAAAGCGGTATAGTTCGCACCAATCCCGGTAGACTTAATCCCGATATAGTCGAGCCTTTCGGTGAACCCGATTATTCCGTTCCCGTATTGTTTTTCGAGGGAGAGGGAGGCAAAAATATAGGTTTGATGTATAGTTTTGCTTGTCATCAAGACTGCGTTGACGGTACGGAGATTTGCGGAGATTATTCTTGCATCGTTGCTAAAAAAATGAAGGAGAGATTTGGTCAAGATTTTATCTCTATGTATTTTAGTGGAACGGCAGGCAATATGAATCATTTCAACGTAAAGTCTGAAAAAGATGCACCCGATCATTACGTTATGATGGGCAACAAGGTTTACGAGAGAATTACCTCTGCATTAGACGGTTTGAAAGAGATTGAAGGGGATATATCCTCGATTTCTGATACCAGAATATATAAAACGCGAGTTCCCGAAAAAGACGAGGTTCAAGAAAGTTACGTCGAGATGAACAAGGTGAAAATTCCTTACGGTGTAAAATTAGACGCGGGCGCACCCGTTGAATTATTCAACGCACTAACTGCTCGAAGCGCGTATAGATTTGCAATGAGCGCAACGAAGTTCTTTACCGTATACCAACAAGTTTTCAAAATTGGAGAGGTGATAATTTTTGCTTTTGCAGGCGAGGTGTTTACCCAGTTTGGAAAGCGTATAAGAGAAGCGCTTAAAGATAACATTTGTTTCTTTATAACCTTGGCTAACCAATCTACCTTCTATATACCGCCTAAAGAATGTTATTTGCCTCATTTGTACGAATCAAAGTACGCAAGCGCAAAACTTTATCCCGAAGATTCTGAAGATTTGATGGATAGTTATATAACTCTTGCTAAAAAATTATAATAGCAATAAAGGAAAAAAGCACTCCAATTCGGGGTGCTTTCTTGTTTTTACAAAAGAAAAAGCCGACTATTGTCGGCTTTTATTTGGAGCTGCTAACCGGATTTGAACCGGTGACCTCATCCTTACCAAGGATGTGCTCTACCAACTGAGCCATAGCAGCGTAACCCAAAACTGAATTACTCGTCTATTATAAGTAAAAAGAAAGGCGTTGTCAAGGTTTTTGACGATGTTTTTTAGAAATATTTTTTATTTTTATTCCTAACTTTTTTATCTGTTAGAAAAAATTATTGCAAATTAGGTTTGTTTGTGTTATTATTGATATATCTTTATATTTATAACTATATATAGTGAGGAAATCATGAAAAAACTTATGTTGACTAACCAGGCTATTGCGCAAGGCGCATACGAAGCCGGTGTAAAAGTTTTATCCGCATATCCCGGTACACCTAGTACGGAGATTGCAGAGAACGCGGCAAAATATCCCGAATTATACGCTGAATGGGCGCCCAACGAGAAAGTAGCCCTTGAGGTTGCTTTTGGTTCTTGCGTTGCGGGAGTTCGCTCTATGGCGTGTATGAAACACGTTGGACTTAACGTTGCCGCAGATCCTTTATTTACCGGTGCGTACACGGGCGTTAACGCAGGACTCGTAATAGTCGTCGCGGACGATCCCGGTATGCATTCTTCCCAGAACGAACAAGATAGCAGATTTTATGCAAGAAGCGCGCACGTTCCTATGCTTGAGCCGTCTGACAGCCAAGAAGCAAAAGAATTCGTAAAGCTTGGATATGAATTATCTGAAAAATACGACACGCCCGTTTTGTTGCGTACCACGACTCGTATTGCACATTCTCAAAGCGTAGTTTCGTGCGAAGATAGGGTAGAACTTGAAAACAAAGCTTACGTTAAAGATATGCGCAAATACGCTATGATGCCTGCTAACGCGCGTCCTCGTCACGTCGTTGTAGAAAATCGTGAGAACGCACTAAAATCCGACTTAAAGACTCTTAACGGCGTTAACAAGGTTGAGATCTTAGGTAAGGAATTAGGAGTAGTGTGTTCGGGTGCAGTTTACCAGTACGTAAAAGAAGTTTTACCTAATGCATCCGTATTCAAGGTTGGCATGGTTTATCCTCTTGATATTGAAGCAATACGCGAATTTTCCAAAAATGTAGACGAACTTTTAGTTGTTGAAGAACTCGAACCTTTCTTTGAGAACCAACTTAAAGCAAATGGTATTACTTGTCACGGTAAAGATTTGTTCTCTTTGCAAGGGGAAATTACTGCAGAAACTATTAAAGAAAAATTATTCAAAACTGCTATGCCCGTGCCTGCAAGTGCACCCGTTAGACCTCCCGTTATGTGTGCAGGGTGTCCTCATCGTGGCGTATTTTACGTTTTGAATAAATTAAAATGCATCGTAACCGGCGACATTGGTTGTTATACCTTGGGTGCTAGTGCTCCCTTGTCCGCCGTTGATACCGTTTTATGTATGGGTGCAAGTATTGGTATGGCTCACGGATTTTCTTTGGCAAATCCTGAATACGCTAAAAAGACGGTTGCAGTTATTGGGGATTCTACCTTCTTACATAGTGGTATAACGGGACTTATAAATTGCGTGTACAATAAAGACACTAATACCGTTATGATTTTAGACAATAGTACGACGGGTATGACCGGACACCAAGAGCACCCCGCAACGGGCAAAACCCTAAAAGGGGAAGATACCGTATCGGTTGATTTGGTGGAATTGTGTAAAGCGTGTGGCGTAAAACGTGTGAGCGTAGTTGATTCATATTACATAGGGGAAGTTGAACGCGTTATTAAAGAAGAGTTGAACGCTCCCGAAGTTTCCGTAATTATCGCGCGCAAACCTTGCGAATTATTGAAAAAAGGTGCAAAACCTGTGGCCGAAATTGATAATTGTAAAGGTTGTAAAGCTTGTATGAAACTTGGTTGTCCTGCGCTCGTTGCAGGAGCAGACGGAAAGGTAAGCATTGATTCCACGTTGTGCGTTGGTTGTATGCTTTGCGCTAAAGTTTGCAAATTTAATTCTATAAAATTGGTAAAATAAGGAGCCGTTATGAATATTTTAATCGTAGGTGTAGGCGGACAAGGAACGCTCTTATCTAGTAGAGTTTTAGGAAAATACGCATCTCTTACAGGAAAAGAGTGCAAACTAAGCGAGGTTCACGGTATGGCTCAACGTGGCGGTAGCGTAGTTACTCACGTTAGAATGGCGGATAAAGTATATGCGCCCATAATTACTATGGGTGAGGTTGACGTTTTAATCGCTTTTGAAGAACTTGAAGCTTTAAGATGGAAACATTACTTGAAAGAAGACGGACATCTTGTCGTAAATTCTCAAAAGATTTTCCCGATGCCCGTAATTATGGGATTGGAAAAATATCCTGAGGACGTTGAAGAGCAGTGCAAGAGTGTAAAGAATTGCCATTTTGTTAACGCCGTAAAATTAGCAGAAGAAGTAGGATCGGCAAAAGCAACTAATATCGTAATGCTTGGAGCAGTGTGTGCTCTATGCAACATGGATAAAGAGATCTTTGCTCAATCAGTTACTGCGTGCGTTCCTGCTAAATTCTTGGAACTCAACCAAAAAGCTTTTAGTGCAGGATACGATTCTGTTAAGTAATTTGAATAACTAGCATAAAATATACTGATTAAAATTTTTAAGGAGTGCGATGGGATTAAATATTCGTACCGATGAGGAAAAGATATTAAGAAATCTCGAAGTACTTAAGAAAAAAGCAGGCGATAGATTGATTTGTGCCGTTGTAAAAGCTAACGCGTACGGGCACGGATTAGAGCGCATAGTCGGTTTATTGCGTGATAAGGTCAACTATTTTGCAGTTGCTACAACAGGAGAGGGTGTTCGTATTCGTGAGTTGGGTATAGAGAACCCGATACTACTCTTGGCGTTTCGTGAGAAAGATTCCGATCTTTGCGCGGAATATAATCTATCCGTTGGCGTATCAACGAAAGGTCATTGTTTGAGTTTGTTGAGTAGCGCCGAAAAATGTCAAAAAGATATTCGTATCCACATACAAGTCGATAGCGGTATGAATCGTTTTGGTGTAAAAAGCGTGGATGAATTAAACGATTTACTCTCATCCGTTGGTAGACTAAAAGTAGAAGGCGTATATTCTCACGTTTTTTCTGATAACTCTGCTTATTACCAGATAGGTTCGTTTGCGTTATTTGAGAGTTTAGTTAAAGCCCGATACCCAAACGCTATATCACATATATCGGCGACGGGATCAGTATTGAAAAATCGCTCGTACGGGGATATGGTGAGAGTAGGCTTAGGATTATACGGATATCCTAAAGGTGAACTTTGTCCTGCTATGCGGATTACGGGTACTGTCTTACAAATTAAAAGACTAGAGCCTTACGCAACGGCAGGGTACGACGGTGTATTCTCAACTAGCGAAAAGGGTGGGAGAGTTGCCATCGTCGACGGTGGATACGCGGACGGTATAACTCGTTCACTTATCGGTGGGAGCGTTATACATAACGGCAAATTCTTTAAAATCGTAGCCGTGTGCATGGATACCGTTATTATTGATATTGGCGAGGAAAACCTATCTTGCGGAGATGAGGTGGTGTACGTTGGAGAGTGTTGTGATAATTGTCAATATGCAGACGATTTAGCAAAAATTTCAAATACGATACCTTACGAAATCGTATCTAGTATAGGAAACCTTTTGAGGAATTGATATGACTAAAAGTGAAGCTAGAAAAAGTGCAATTGAGTTTAGAAAAAGTTTATCAAACGTTGAACTTAGAGAAAAAAGTGCAAAGATAGTTGATAAATTATTATCCTTAAACGAGGTTAAAAACAGTCGTGAACTATGCGTATATCTAGCTTTACCATACGAAGTTGATTTAACCGAGTTTATCGAGTGCTTGTATTCGTCTGGAAAATCAATTTGTGCGCCTAAAACCGTAGGCTCGGATATGGTGGCTATAAGATTTTCAGGTTTTGATAAATGTAAGTCTGGTAATTTTAACGTATTAGAACCTATAGGTGACGTCGTTGACAAAAGCGCTATTGACGTCGTCGTAGTACCTTTAGTTGCCTACAATGAGAGTAAATCTCGCGTTGGATACGGAAAAGGATATTATGATAGATTTTTAGAAGACGATATGATAAAAATCGGCGTAGCGTTTGAGGGACAAAAGCGTGACTTTGAGCCTGATAGCTTTGATAAAACACTAGACATGATAGTTACGGAGAATAGGATTATAAGATGAGGATAATTGGTGGAAAACATAAAGGTCGAAAACTTCTAGAACTAAAATGTGACGGTGTACGCCCAACCTTGGATAGGGTAAGGGAAAACCTATTTAACATTTTATATCCTAACGTTTCAAATTCGACTTTTTTAGATTTATTTACGGGTAGTGGGGCAGTAGGCTTCGAGGCTATATCACGAGGAGCAAAAGAAGTCGTATTTGCCGATAAATCTAATGCCGTTATACAACAAGTCAAGAAAAACGCAGAGATTATAGGAGAGAAACCAGTTACGATTTGTGCCGACTATAAAACCGTGCTTAAAAGATTGTCGGGTAAAAAATTTGATATCATCTATCTTGATCCTCCGTACGGTTTTTGTGAGGAAGAATTATTCTCGGATTTGTCAAATTCTGATATACTCGATGATAGTTCTATAGTCGTTTACGAACATAAATCGGAAAACCCCTTGAAAAATCCAAACGAATGGTTTATAATGTACGATGAACGTAAATACGGTATTGCTACCTTAACCTTTATGAGGAAGAAAAATGGATAAGATTTGCGCCGTTACTGGTAGTTTTGATCCAGTAACCGTTGGTCACGTTAATATTGTGGAGAGAGCAAAACGAGTATTTGATAAAGTAGTCGTTTTGATGCTTATAAACCCCGACAAAAAATATACGTTTAGCGTAGACGAGCGTTTGGACATGCTAAACGCCGTTTTTGCAACTGATAAGCAAGTAGAGGTATGTTTTTACTCCGGCTACACTGCAGATTTTTGTAAAACTAGGGGCATTACGACTTTGGTTCGCGGTATTAGAGACGGTGTAGACTTTTTATACGAACGCAATTTAGCAAAGCAAAATTACGATTACGGAAAACTTGAAACCTGCTTTTTTGTGGCGGACGATGGATACGAATTCGTATCTTCAAGTTTGATAAGAGAAAAAGATATTAGAGATAAATATTGGGATATAGTACCCGAACAAATTCGGGATATTGTAAAGGAGAAATTCAATGGATGACGTTTTCGTATTATTGGACAAATTAGAGAACGAATTTTTAAGCGCAAAAAACGCCGTTTTTTCTAAAAAGGCGATGGTTGACGCTACCGTTTGTATGCAACTTATAACGGAAATTAAGAACGGTTTGCCGTCTGCTTTGAAAAAGGCGCAAGATATCATCGATCACTCGACGGAAATCGTTTCTTCGAGCACTAAAAAAGGTGAAGAGATAGTGGCAGAAGCGGAAAGACAGGCAGCTGAGATAGTTAGCCAATCCGAGATTTTGCGTAGAGCGGAGCACGATGCTAAGGTTATAAGGAACGAAGCCGTTCAGTTTGCAAATACCTTAAAAGGTGATTCTAGATTGTACGTAGACGACATGTTTGCTGACGTTGAGAATTTTCTATCCGATACGATTGCTTGTATTAGAAACAATCGTGAAGAGTTAAGAGGTGCGATTATTAAAGAAAAACGCCCACCACAAAACAAGTAATTAAGAACGCTATTATCGATTGAGTTAGTTTTACGATAACGTATCTTATCGGTTTTATATTGCATTTACATAAAAAGTTTAGTGATTGCAAGGTAACGGATAGTCCACCGAATGATATTACAGCGCAAATTATGGGTAGAGTTAGAAATGTGTTTGTGTTAGATAGCACAGCACAACCGCCCGTAATCTCCACCAAACTAAATACTAGACCGTAAGATAGACTTTGGTTTTTAATTAGATAATTTACGCAATTTGATAATAGGCTCAACACCCCCGTGTTTTTGAGCATTATTGCAATCATATAAAATATTGCAATATACGCACCGCAAGTTAGGACGCTTGATATAGAGTCCGTTATGCTATCTGATAAAACGTTTTGACTAGTAACGGTATAATAAAAGTTTTTCTCCTTACTTTTTCTCCGTTTTCTATATATAAAACCGTTTAGTATGGCGGATAAATAATGACAAATTAGTAAAATAAAACCGTAAGTCGTATTTTTTAACATTACGCCACCAACCGTACCCAAAATAAACATTGGTCCCGAGGTTGAACAAAAAGCAATCGAAGATTTCAGATCTTCGTGGTCTATTTGATGATTTTGATATAAGTCGTGCAAAAGTTTTGCGCCTATGGGATAGCCCGATAGGATACTCATTATAAAGACGTATGCAGAACTTTGATTCACGTTATATAAAGCTCTCGTAACTTTACCTAGCTTTCGACCTATTATTACGTTAGCACCGTAATTAGATAGTATTTTTGTAAAGAAAAAGAAAGGTAATAGGGCAGGCAAGACGTTTATTGCAAATATTGTTATACCGTCCAAAGATGCTTGTAAATAGACGTCGGGATAGGTCACTAGTAGTATTAGTACGACAGTTGATAAAAAAAGTGGTACGACTTTAGTTTTCATAGGATATCTTATTTTTTAAGATTTCCGTTTAGAATTATTTAGATTACAATTTTATAAAGGGATATATAGATGAACGAAAAAGAAAGAAAACGGTTGTATGCTACCGTTTCCAAACCCGCCCGTTATACGGGGGGTGAATTTAACTTGCCGGATTTTAATAAACCCGGCGCTTTGCGTTTCTGTTTTTGTTTTCCAGACACGTACGAAATAGGTATGAGTAACTTAGGTCTCCGCATACTCTATCACATGCTCAACGAGCGTGAGGATTGTATGGCGGAGCGTTGTTTTATGCCGTGGATTGATTTGTATGAAAAATTAGTTAGCGAGCATTTACCTATTGTGGCTATTGAATCTGGTGACGAGTTGACTGCGTTTGACGTAGTTGGTTTCTCTATCCAATATGAACTTGCCTACACCAACGTAGTCGCTATGTTAAAACTTGCAGGAATACCTTATTACGCAAAGGATAGAGGGGAGGAGTATCCCTTGATAATAGCAGGGGGACCTTGTATGGCAAACCCCGAGCCTTTTGCAGACTTTTTCGACGCGATGACTGTAGGCGAGGGCGAAGAGTCAATGATGCAGATCGTGGACGTCGTTAAAGAAGGAAAGCAAAAGAATTGGTCGAAAGAGGTCGTATTAGATAAATTATCCGAGATACAAGGGGTAATTATTCCCTCACGTGACAAAGCCGTATACGACGGGGATAAAATAGTTTCCTTTACGAGAATAGTCAAAAAAGCAGTTGTACAAGATTTTGATAAAGCCTATTTCCCGACTAAAATACTTTTACCAAATACGGAAATCGTGCACGATAGAGGAGTTTTGGAGTTATATAGAGGGTGCAGTAACGGTTGTAGATTTTGCCAAGCAGGTTTTTATTATAGACCACTTAGAGCAAGAAATTTGAATACGTTGTGTACCTTTGGCGAAAAACTTATAAAAGACACGGGATACGAAGAGATGTCTTTATCGAGTTTGAGTACGGGCGATTATCCTAAACTTAAAGAATTGATAGAGCACTTAAAGACGGCAGGGGAAGGCAAAACTCGCTTGAGTTTACCCTCTATGCGCGTTGACAGTTTTGAAAGCGTGTTTGCAGAAGAAGCAAGAAAAAGTTCCTTGACCTTTGCGCCAGAGGCAGGAACGGACAGATTACGCGCAGTTATAAACAAGAATATCACGTCGGAAGATATTGAAAAAAGTATGATTTCGGCATTTAAACTCGGTTATTCTTCGGTAAAACTTTATTTTATGATAGGTTTACCTACGGAAACGAAGGAAGACTTGGACGGAATAGCCGATATCGTTAAAACGATCATTGAACTATACAAAATACATCGAAATTCAGGAAAAAATCTCTCGATAACGGTTTCAACCTCGGTATTTATACCGAAACCCGTTACCCCTTTTCAGTGGGAAAGGTTTATTAGTCGTGAAGAATTTGAGGAGAAATTAGTATATCTTCGTGAGAAATTAAGAATGCGTGGCGTGCATTATAATTGGCACGATTACGAAACCTCTTATATGGAAGCCGTTTTGGCAAGAGGAGATAGAAAACTTTCTAAAGTAATAGTTAAAGCTTTTGAGTCTGGTCAGATCTTTGATAGCTGGTCGGAGTTTTTCCATAGCGAGATTTGGAAAAAGAGTGCGATAGAGTGTGGTATAGATTTGAACGAGTACGTAAAAGAACGCGATGTATCAAGTGTTATGCCTTTTGAGTACATTGATTGCGGTATTTTGCGTAGTTATTTAGAAGAAGAACGTAAAAAAGCGTACGACGAGACTACGACCAAAAATTGTTTGCAAGGTTGTAATGCGTGTGGTGCTAACAAACTTGGGAGGTGCTCGTTATGTTGTTAATCAAATTCAAAAAACGTTATCCTGCCTCTTTGATGGCTCACTTGGACGTACTTCGCTCCACCTTGCGTGGATTCACTAGAGCAGGTATCGTCGTTAAACGTTCGGAAGGATTTAATCCTCATTTTCTCGTTTATTTTACACCGCCATTACCACTATCGGTTGAGTCTAACGCAGAATATATGTGCGTAGATACGGAGATGAACGCTCGTGATTTTATTAAAGCCTTTTCTAACCAAACCGTAAAAGGCTTGGATATCGTATCCGTTCACGAATTGAAGAAAAATCCTAACGTTGCAGGCATCGTAACCTATAGTGATTATAGAGTTTACGTTGATTTAACCGAGGAGCAGAAAAAAATCATCGACGAGGTAAAAGAATCTGATAGCCTCTCTATTGAGTATACCCAAAAAGATAAATTAGTTCAAAAGGAGGTTAGAAATCTAATCTCTGATATATATTACGACGAGGACGGACTTTTCTTAAGATTATCTTCGGGTAATAATAACCTTAGAGTTGATAGGTTGTTGAATGGAATTAAGGGACTTAATTTAAAATTTAATCTTTACGATATAGTAAGAGAGGAGCAATATACCGGCGATACTGATCTTATTCCTCTTTATAAATTGGAGGAGTATGAAAAATAAGATTTATATCGACATGCACGCAAGCCGAACTAAGGTAGCGGTAACAGAAGAAGGCGATTTGGTCGAACTTTACGTAGAAAGAGAGACCACGGAAAAGCTCATTGGAAACATTTACAAAGGTCGCGTAGAAAACGTTTTAAACGGAATGCAATCCGCGTTCGTGAATATTGGTTTATCTAAAAACGCATTTTTGTACGTCCATGAAAGCAACATGGTGGACGGATCGGAGTTGTTGGCCGAAAGACGTCAAAAGCCGTCGTCCATTTTAGATAAAGTAGGCGACGAGATAATGGTTCAAGTCGTTAAAGAGCAATTTGGTACGAAAGGCGTTAGAATAACCAAGGATATCACTATACCAGGTAGATATATTGTTTTAATGCCTCTAAACGACTATATCGGCATTTCTAGAAAGATTACGGATGAAAAAACCCGTGAGCGTTTGACTAAAATAATAGAAGAGGTTAAAGAAGAGGGCGTAGGATATATTCTCCGTACCGCTTCTAAAAACGCTACGGCAAAAGAAATCAAGAAAGAAGCAAAGAATTTATACGCAGAATACAAGCGTATTCTAGATAAGTTCGAAAAAGCCTCTCCCGGACAACTCGTTTATAAAGAAAGTGGGCTTGTTGAGAGAACTATTCGTGACGTATTAAACGAGGATACGGAAGAGATTATAATAAACAACGAAGCCGTTTTTAGCGAACTCAAGGAAAGATTTTCCAATCTAATGCCCGAATATGAAAAAACGCTCAAATATTATCCCGATAAAGACGATATGTTTGATGCGTTTGGTCTAAACGAAGAGATAGAAGATATTTTGAAAAGAAAGGTTCCTCTAACTAACGGAGCATACCTCATAATAGATAGAACGGAAGCGTTTACGATAATTGACGTAAATACTGGTAGATACGTGGGTGAGAACAATCACGAAGAAACTGTGTTTACGACGAATATGATAGCAGCAGACGAGATTGCACGCCAGTTAAGGCTTAGAAACCTTGGTGGAATAATAATTGTCGATTTTATCGATA
>JAFQWW010000039.1 GCA_017407285.1 Clostridia bacterium | reverse complement strand
GGTTCTCCCCTCATCACGAAACTACCACTCATCACGACCACGAGAAAATGGTCGGGAAAACTTTGACGCGTTTTCTCGATATGGTAGAGATGTCCGTTGTGGAGCGGATTGTATTCTGCCGTGATAACTGCTATTTTCAAATAAAACTCCTAAAAAACTTAAAATACGGTTAAAAGTATTTTGATTTTTTTACTCTTTCGTGTATAATTATAAAGGTTATGCGAAAAAAACGCAAAGCAATTTAGTACATTTTTCAAAAGAGAGGTGTTTTTTATGTCAAAATTGATGGATTCCATCAAGGAAAAGGCAAAAGTCCTTGGTAAGCGTATCGTACTTGCAGAAGGCGAAGAGGAGAGAATTATCCGTGCAGCGGAGATGGCAACCAAAGAAGGCGTTGCAAAAATCGTGCTTATTGGTGACGAAGCAGTTATTAAAGCAAAGTGTCCCGACGTATGTTTGGACGGTGTTGAGGTTATCAACCCCAAGACCTATAAAAAGACTGCAGAATACGCAAACCTTTTATACGAACTTCGTAAAGCAAAAGGTATGACGGAAGAAAAAGCAGCAGCACTCGCACAAGATTGCTTATTCTTCGGCGTACTTATGATAAAGAGCGGAGATGCAGACGGTTTGGTAGCAGGTGCAGTGCACTCTACCGGTGACGTACTTCGTCCTGCGCTTCAGATTATCAAAACCAAACCCGGTATCTCTACCGTTTCAAGTTGTTTCTTGATGAGCATGCCCGAGGACGGCCCTGGCGCAAAATACGGAGAGAACGGCGTATTGGTATTCGGCGACTGTGCAGTTAACCCCAATCCCGATAGCGATCAGCTTGCAGCTATTGCAATTGCTTCTGCAGAAACTGCGGAAAAACTTGCAGGTATCCAACCCAAAGTTGCTATGCTTTCTTTCTCGACTAAGGGTAGCGCAAAACACGAACTCGTTGATAAAGTTGCTATCGCAACGGAAAAAGTTAAAGAACTCGCCCCCGAGCTTGCAGTAGACGGCGAACTTCAAGCAGACGCAGCGCTCGTTGCTAGCGTTGGTAAGTTGAAAGCACCCACCAGCACCGTAGCAGGTGAGGCTAACGTACTTATCTTCCCTGATTTGCAAGCAGGAAACATTGGTTACAAACTCGTTCAACGTTTAGCAGGCGCAGAGGCTATTGGACCTATCTGTCAAGGATTTGCAAACCCCGTAAACGATTTGTCTAGAGGATGTAGCGCAGAAGACGTAGTTTGCGTAGTAGCAACTACCGCAGTTTTAGGTTAAGGAGCAGAAAATGAAAATATTAGTTATCAACGCTGGTAGTTCTTCTTTGAAATACCAACTTATCGACATGGAAAACGAGAGCGTAGTTGCAAAAGGCGCTTGTGAGCGTATTGCAATCGAAGGCTCTAAACTTGAGCATAAAGTAGGCGATAAATGCGTAGTTGTCGAGCAGTATATGCCCGACCACACTGCAGCGCTTCAGCTCGTATTGAACGCATTGACCGATAAAGAACACGGCGCAGTTAAGTCCGTTGACGAAATCGGTGCAGTAGGTCATCGTATTCTTCACTCCGCAGAGGACTTCAAGGGTACGGTTTTGGTTACGGACGAGACCATCGCAATTTGCGAGAAGAACACTCCGCTCGGACCTCTTCACATGCCTGCAAATATCGCTTGCGTAAAAGCTTGTCGTGAGATTTTGAAAGGCAAACCTATGGGAATGGTATTCGATACCGCTTTCCACTCCACTATGCCTAAGAAGGCTTATATGTACGGTGTACCTTACGATGCATACACCAATTGGCAAGTTCGTAAATACGGTTTCCACGGAACTTCTCACAAATACGTATCAGGGGAAGCAAGAAAATATTTAGGTCGTGACGACGTTAAGATCGTAACCTGTCACTTAGGTAACGGTTCTTCTCTTGCCGCAGTTAAAGACGGATTGTGCGTAGATACCTCTATGGGCTTCACTCCGTCGGAGGGCTTGGTTATGGGTACTCGTAGTGGTGACATTGATCCTGCAGTTATCGAGTACATTATGGATAAATCCGGTATGGATATCCATCAAACCTTGAATTATTTGAATAAAAAGAGCGGTGTTTTGGGTATCAGTGGCGTAAGCAGTGACTTCCGTGATCTAGCTAAGGCCGCAGGCGAGGGCAACGAGAGAGCAGCTTTGGCTCTTGACATGTTTGCTTATCGCGTACAAAAATACATTGGTGCGTTTGCAGCCGCTATGGGTGGACTTGATTGTATCGTATTCACTGGTGGTATCGGTGAAAACGACAAGAAAATGCGTGAACGCATTATGAACGGTCTTGATTTCTTGGGCGCAAACTTTGACAAAGAAAAGAATGAAAACGCACCTCGTGGCACGATTGCAGAGTTGAACGACGGAGGCAAGGTTAAGATACTCGTTATCCCCACCAACGAAGAACTCGTTATCGCTCGCGAAACTTTGGCTCTTCTTTAATCACAAATTTCCGTATTTTATTTGACAAAGCGGAAAAGTTCGGTTATAATAACCTTTGATTGAAAAGGTGAGTTATGATTATTGATTTATCCAACGCCAAAATAGGTGACCTTATTCCCGTATCGGGTGAGGAGATTTTATCTGACGAGTTATTAGACAGAGAAGGTCGATTCACCGCTCCCGTAAAAGTTTCAGTTGACGTCGTTTTAATATCGGAGTCAGAGGCAGCAGTTACTGGTGAGATAGAATACGGTATCCACACTTATTGTGACAAATGCGGAGAGGAATGCGAGTACGTGTACAAAGCAAAACTCGGAGCATCTTTTTCGGGTAGTGGAGAGGAAGATACCTATCCTTTCGGCGGAATGGAAATTGATTTGAGTAAAGCTATTCAAGATTGCGTAATACTTGATTTACCGACCAAGGTTTTGTGTAAAGAGGATTGCGCGGGATTGTGTCCTATTTGCGGGACTAATCTAAACGTGAAACAATGTAAATGCAAAGAGAGTGCAGAAGACGAGTCTAATCCATTCGCAGCGCTCAGACAATTAGATTTTTCGGGAGGTGCAGAATAATGGCAGTACCAAAGGGTAAAGTATCGAAGGCAAGAAGAAATTCCAGAGCCGCTAATTGGAAGATTGCGGCGCCTAACCTTTCTCAATGTCCCCAGTGTCATGAGTTAAAGCAGAATCACAGAGTATGCGATAACTGCGGATACTACGACGGCAAAGAAGTGGTTTCCAAAAACACGGAAAATAAATAAGTGTTTATACGGGTAAGTCGCATGGACTTACCCTGTTTTTTTACGAGGTGAAATATGAAAATCGTAGTTGACGGATTTGGTGGCGACAACGCGCCTGAAGCAATAGTTGAAGGCGTAGTAAAAGCACTTAAGGATTACTCTGACGTTGAAATCGTATTGACCGGCCACGAAGATAAGTTGAAAGAACTTATGGCAGGTCGAGAGGAAGGACGCGTAGAGTATATAGACGCGTCCGAAATCATCACGAACGACGACGTACCTACCGAGGCAATAAGAGCAAAAAAAGACAGTTCTCTTGTCAAAGCTTTAGACTATTTGAAACAAAACGAGGAGTGTGTTGGACTCGTATCCGCAGGTTCTACCGGTGCCGTTTTGACGGGTGCAACGGTTAGAGTTGGACGTATTAGAGGTATCACTAGACCGGCACTTTGTCCTATTCTCCCGACTATTACGGGTGGCAAAGTTTTGTTGATAGACTGCGGTGCTAACGTTGATAGTAAAGCACCTATGCTTTTACAGTTTGCGATAATGGGCGCATCATACGCAAAAGCCGTTTTGGGCGTAGAAAACCCCAGAGTTGCGCTTTTATCCAACGGAACGGAGGATAAAAAGGGTAACGAACTCGTACACGAAACCTTTGCTCTATTGAAAGAATGTGAGAGCATAAATTTCGTTGGCAATATGGAAGCGAGAGAGATCTTGAGCGGAGATTACGACGTCGTAGTTAGTGACGGTTTTGCAGGTAACGTTGCGCTTAAGAGTTGCGAAGGTACGGCAGTTAGCGTATTTAAGTTGTTGAAAAAGGGTATAATGAATGGAGGACTCAGAGCAAAACTCGGATATATCTTCTTAAAACCCGTATTGAAAGGCTTAAAGAAGAATTTGGATTATAGCGAATCGGGTGGCGCAGCCTTTTTGGGCGTTATAAAACCCGTTATAAAATCCCACGGTTCGAGTGAAGCGAAGTCTATTTGTGCATCTATAGGTCAAGTACGCGATATGCATATTGGTAATATCGTAGAACACATAAAAGAAGGGCTTCCCAAAAGCGAATGAATTTAGGTGAAATAGAAAACTTAATAGGATACGTATATCGTGATAAAAACCTCTTAACCACGGCGTTTACGCATGCAACTTACGCAAACGAAAAGGGTGTGGAATCCAACGAAAGATTGGAGTTTTTAGGCGATGCACTCGTTGATTTTGTGACGGGGGAGAGTTTTTATAAGGAGTATCCAGACTATCAAGAAGGCAAACTCACGGCAATCCGCAAAAAAGCGGTTTGTCGTGACGCGCTAAGCGAAGCAAAGGGCATGGGGGAATTATGTCCTTTTTTGCGTTTAGCAAAAGGGGTGGAGATAAATCCTAAAATCCGTGCCGATTTGTTCGAGGCAATAGTAGCCTCAATTTATTTAGACGGTGGTTTTGATATAGCAAAAACCTTCGTATTATCTAGACTTGACATAAAAGTAGAGAGTTTAGACAAAAAAAGAGAGGACTATAAGTCCGCTTTATTAGAACTCGGCAGAAAGAAAAATATGCAGATTGAGTTCAGAGAACTCGACGTTTTAGGACCGGATCACGCACGTGTTTTCGTGTACGGTGTATTTATAAACGGCGAGGAGTTTTCCTCTGCTCAAGGCACGAGTAAAAAACGTGCGGAGCAGACCGCTTCTAAAATAGCAATTCAACGAATTTCTAATTTGAAAAATTACTAAATTTACCATTATTTACCCACAAATTGTTTTTAATTTTGTTACGATTATGCTATAATTAAACTATATATAGTTTAAGAGGTGTATTTTGAGCTTTAGAAAACTCGAAGTGTACGGTTTTAAGTCGTTTGCAGACAAATTGAACGTCGAATTTGACGACGGTATAACCGGTATAGTCGGACCTAACGGGTGTGGCAAGAGTAACGTTGCCGACGCCGTACGTTGGGTATTGGGCGAACAGAGCGTTAAAATCTTGCGTGGTAAGTCTATGCAAGACGTCATTTTCAGTGGAACGGAAAAGAGAAAGTCTTTGTCTTTTTGTGAAGTTTCATTGATTTTTGACAATCGCGATCGCACCTTCAATATGGACCGTGACGAGGTCGTCATATCCCGTAAGTTGTACAGATCGGGCGAGAGCGAGTATAGTTTGAATCGTATGCCCTCCAGACTTTACGACATCACGAATATTTTGCGTGACACGGGTATAGGCAAAGAGGGCTACTGTATAGTAGGTCAAGGTAGAATAGACGCCTTGTTATCCGCAAAGCCTGACGATAGACGTGGAATATTTGAAGAGGCTGCCGGTATATCTAAATTCAAATCCGAAAAGGTACAAGCAGAACGCACTTTGGAGCGTACCCGTGACAACATTGACAAAGTCAACGCGGTTATCTCCGAAATTGGCAAGCAACTAGGACCTCTAGCGTCGCAAGCCGCGGATGCTAAGAAGTTTTTGTCTTTGTCTGAACAACTTAAGTATAACGAGATAAATTCCTATCTCTACCAGTACGAAAACGCAAGTCAAACCAAAAGAGCGTTGAATAGTAAACTCGACGCAATAGGCGAAGAAATCGCATTAAGAGAGTCTAAACTTAACGATGCGGTAGAGTCTTACAATACCCATATGTCCGATATGGCGAACTCCGACAAGGTAATAGAGGAGTTACACGCAGAGCAAAACCGATTGATGGTTGACGCGGAGCGTATAGCAGGTCAGGGCAGAGTTATGAACGAACGTCTTTCCCACTATAGAGCGGAAAACGAGCGTTTAACGAGCGTTATTCGTGAGAAAACGGAGTTTTTAGATCAAAACAGTGGTGTTTTGGTGGAAAACGCACAGCGTTTGGAGAATTTAACCAAAACGCTTTTAGAGCAAAAAGCGTATTTAGCGGAAACCGAGCGCAAATACGAAAGTTTGTATAACGAGATTTCGGCGTATGAAGCGGAGATTTCCACGGGCAACGAGAAGATCGTTACCTCTATGGACGAGTTGAACAACGTAAAAGCCAACCTCGGTAGATTAACGGCAGAGCAAGACGGACTTTTGTTAAGACGTGAGGAAAACCGCAATCGTTTGAAAGTTTTGCGTATTGATTTAGAGGGCTTGGAGAAAAGCGTAAAAGAACTCGAATCCCAAATCGTGAGACTAGAATACGAGAGAGCGGATTGTTTGAAGAGCCGTGAAAACGCTATTGAGAGAAGCAACGGTTTAGTTGAGAAAACGCACGAGATAAACGACGAAATTAGGGCGTTGAACGCTAGAGTTAGTGCTTTGGACACCAAATGCGCTATGCTTGAAGAAATGCGCCGTGAGTACGAAGGATATCAGAGAAGCGTTAAGAGCTTGATGAAAGACGCGGAGGAAAATCCCGAAATAGGCCGTCACGTTATAGGTGTCGTTGCCCAACTTATCACCGTGCCCGAGCGTTTCCAAACCGCTATCGACGTAGCGTTGGGTGGAGCATTGCAGGATATCGTGGTTGAGAGTGAGGACGATGCTAAGATACTTATCCACCACTTAAAACAGAAAAACTACGGTAGAGCGACCTTCCAACCTTTGAGCAGTGTAAAGGGCGGAATGTTGAGATCGGAATATAGACCTGCGCTTCAAGAAAAAGGCGTATTAGGTCTTGGTAGCGAGGTTATAAGTTACGATAAAAAGTACGACAAAGTGATGCAAACCTTGCTTGGTCGCATAGTCATCGTAGAAGATATGGACGTTGCGGTCAAGGTTGCAAGAGGTTACGATTACGGATTTAGAATCGTGACTTTAGAGGGTGAGTCTTTAGCAACTAGCGGATCAATATCCGGTGGTAGCAAAAAGCAGTCCACGACCAATCTACTATCCCGAGAAAACGAGATAAATATACATAAAGAAAAACTTGCCGTATCCAAGAAGGAACTTGCCGAAGCTTATAATAAAGCCGAGGCAATAAAGGTGGAGGCGCAAGGCGTACAAGTTGAAATCACGGAGCACAACGAAAGACTTCGTGACGTGGACGTACGTCTAGCAACCGAGAACGAAAAATTATCCAAGTTCAAGTCCGCTGTTCGTGAAAACGGTGAGCAAGTTGGTAAAATCACAGAGGACGATAAAAACACTATCGCGCGTATTGAAAGCATCGAACAACAACTTAGAATGGTTGACGAATTGGAAGGAACTATATCCAAAGACCGTCAAGCAGTTAGCCGTTTGATAGAGCAAAGACGTGGCGAATTTGAGGACAAGAAGAAAGAGCGTGAGATTTGTTCAGAAAATCTTACCAAGATTAGATTAAAGGTTCAAGCAACGGAATCGGAGTGTGATGCGCTTAAGTCGGAGAACGAGAGAATTAAAGCGATATGTTCGAGCGCACAGAGCGAGATTACGGATTGCAAAGCGCAAATAGCTACCTTAATGGCAAAACTAAAAGCCACGGAAGGCGAGGCATTGAACGCAACTTTATCCGAGAAGGATAAGGCAAGATTAGAGGAGATTAAAAACCTCATTCTTGAGCTCAACGAGAGCAAAAAGACTTTGCAAGACAAACTTTTCGAACTTGATGCCGAGAAGAACACCTATCTTCGTCAGTTGCAAGAAGCGAACGATAGACGAAACAAAGAAGAGATTGCTTTGGCTCGTATCGACACCGATATCGAGGTTATGCAAGCGCGTATTTGGGACGAGTACGAACTCACTTATAGTGGCGCACTTTCTATGAAAGATAGCGAATTCGTATTTGAGGGTTGTACCACTCTTATCAACAAACTCCGTCGTCAAATAAGTGAACTTGGCAACGTCAACGTTCGTGCTATTGAGGACTATAGCGTTATGAGCGAGCGCCACGCAGACATGACTCGTGAGCGTGACGACTTAGAAAAAGCCAAGGACGATTTGACCTTGATTATCAAGAACTTGACCGAGAAGATGGTAACCATGTTCGAAACCCACTTTGCAAAGATTTCCTCTAACTTCTCTAAGGTATTTAAGGAACTCTTCGACGGTGGTACGGGTAAACTCGTGTTGACCGAAACGGAGTCTGGAGATCCTTTGGAGGCAGGTATAGAGATATACGCAGAGCCTCCCGGAAAGAAATTGCAAAACATTTCTCTCTTGTCGGGTGGTGAGAGAGCGTTGACCGCTATTGCAATACTCTTCTCAATCATGATGCTAAAGCCCATGCCTTTCTGTATCTTGGACGAAATAGAGGCAGCTTTGGACGACAGTAACGCGCAGAGATTTGCGTCCTATTTGCGTAAATTCTCCAAGAATACGCAGTTTATAGTTATTACCCACCGTAAACCCACTATGGAACTTGCGGATAGATTATACGGTGTAACTATGGAAGAAAAGGGCGTATCCAAGATGGTATCGGTAAAATTGTCCGATGCAGTCAAGAACGCATCTCCCGCAGTAGGAGTATAATATGGGATTTTTCAAAAAAATTTACGAAGGGTTGAGCAAAACGAGAGAGAGTTTTTCAAGAAAAATTTTCTCCGTGTTCAATTCCAAGGTAATAAACGACGATTTCTTTGACGAATTAGAGTTTGCATTGATATCTGCAGATATTGGAGCAACCGTATCCGCACAGATAATAGAGGAACTCAAAGAAACCGTTTTTGAAAAGCGAATAAAGAGCGCGGACGAGGTCAAATCCGAACTCAAAGATATTATGATAGGCTATTTGGACTACGAAATCCCCGAGATAGAGTATCCTGCCGTTATTATGATATCGGGTGTAAACGGAGCAGGAAAGACCACTGCAATAGGAAAACTTGCTAATCGCTATAAAAAGGAAGGAAAGAGTGTCGTGTTAGCGGCAGCGGATACCTTTAGAGCGGCGGCAAGCGAGCAATTAGGTATTTGGGCGGAGCGAGCAGGAGTGCGTATCGTACGTCACGCAGAAGGCGCAGATCCTGCAGCCGTCGTGTACGATGCACTACAATCCGCTAAAGCCAAAGGTGCCGATCTTGTAATTGTGGACACGGCAGGTAGGCTTCAAAACAAGAAAAACTTAATGGAAGAACTAAAGAAGATTACGAGGGTAATAGACCGAGAGGCGGAAGGTTTCACGGTACTAAACTATATCGTGGTCGATGCAACCGTCGGACAAAACGCCGTATCCCAAGTCGAGGTATTCGACGAGGCGGTAACTTTGGACGGTATCATTCTCACCAAGCTTGACGGTACGGCAAAAGGCGGTGTAGTCCTTGCTATATCAGGAGAGAGAGAAATTCCCGTATTACACGTTGGAATAGGTGAGGGAATAGACGATTTGATAGATTTTGACGCCAAGGATTTTGTAAACGCTATCCTTGACTAAAGAGGTGTATAAAATGCGTGTATATTTAGATCATTCGGCAACTACGGCTACCGATAAAAGAGTAATAGAAAAGATGTTGCCTTATTTTTCTGAAATTTACGGCAACGCAAGCAGTCAACACACTTTTGGCGTAGATGCAGCAAAAGCAGTAGAAAACGCTAGAATACAGGTTGCAAAAGCGTTGAACGCAAGCCCCAACGAGATATACTTTACCTCGGGCGGAACGGAATCAGATAATATGGCTTTACGTGGCGTAGTGGACGCACACGGAAAGAAAGGTAGACACGTAATCACTACCTCAATTGAGCATCACGCTATCATTGAAACGTGTAAAATGCTCGAAAAACAGGGTGTAGAGGTTACCTACCTTACTCCCGACAAATCGGGAATAGTCAGTGTGGAAAAGGTCAAAGAAGCGATGAGAGAGGATACCATTTTGGTGTCCGTTATGACCGCAAATAGCGAGATCGGCTCTATCCAACCCATAAAGGAGATAGGCGCGTTGTGTAGGGAGAGAAAGATACTTTTCCACACCGACGCAGTCCAAGCAATAGGAAATATTAGCGTGGACGTAAAAAGAGATAATATCGATTTATTATCACTTTCCGCTCACAAATTCTACGGACCTAAAGGAGTCGGCGTTATCTATATTAGAAACGGTGTTAAAGTTTCACGCTTTATGATAGGTGGCGAGCAAGAGCGTAAGATGAGAGCAGGCACTTATAACACTCCGGGTATCGTGGGTGCAGGCGAGGCCATCACGCTAGCGTGTGCAGACATCGAAGGTCACGCAAAGCATTTGTCCACTCTACGCAATCATTTAGCAAAGAGAATAGTAGAGGAAATTCCGTTTTGCAGTATAAACGGTACTATGGATAACGACAAGAGATTGCCGGGAAACTTGAACGTAACCTTTGATTTTATCGAGGGCGAGAGCATACTTTTGATGCTTGATATGGCAGGAATAGCCGCATCTAGCGGATCGGCGTGTTCGTCTGGTTCACTAGAGCCTTCCCACGTATTGTTGTCCATTGGCGTGCCAGCCGAGCGCGCACACGGCTCAATTAGATTTACCTTAGGTCGCGACAACGATTTAGAGCAAATAGATTACACGGTAGACAAATTAAAAGAAACGGTAGAAAGACTCCGCGCGATATCGCCTCTGTTTAAGACCGTAGAAGGAGAAAAGAAAAATGTATAACGACAAAGTATTAGAGGCATTCAAGAACCCTAAAAACGTAGGCGCTATGGAAAATGCGGACGCTGAGGGAACGGTAGGAAACGCATCTTGTGGCGATATAATGAAGATATATCTAAAGATAGAAAACGACGTTATTATTGACGCAAAGTTTGAAACCTTTGGTTGCGCTGCAGCTATCGCGTCCTCATCCACTGCAACCGAGATGATAATCGGTAAAACCTTAGATGAAGCGTTAAAAATCAAAAACAGTGACGTTATAGAAAAACTTGAAGGACTACCTCCTCAAAAGATTCACTGCTCGGTTTTAGCAGAAGAAGCAATAAAGGAAGCAATCCAAAATTATAGAGCAAAAAAAGCATAAATTTTCCTACTCCGCTCAAAATAAACTTGGAGGTGGAGTATGAAAGATTTATTGTTGGGATTAGCGCTTGGAATGGTTGCAGGAGTAGCAGTATATTCTTGTAGTTCAAAGTCGCAAAACGTAGTCCAAAAGTCCAAAAAGGCTATCAAAGAAAAACTCAAAGAAATAGCCGATAATATGTAAAAAAACCGCACATTC
>JAFQWW010000038.1 GCA_017407285.1 Clostridia bacterium | reverse complement strand
GAAGAAAACAAAAGTAATAGAAAAAATACGAAAGTCGAGCGAAAAGAGCGTTTTCGCTGATCCGCTCGAAAATCGCCCTTTTCTTCGCTTGGCGGTTTTACGTAGTTTTCAAGCCAATCTAATAGCCAAGTTTTGTATTTCATTAGTTTCTCCTTTGTGTACAATATTGACCAAATATTTTTGGTATGTTATAATTATATGCGAGGTGGGAAATGGTTAGATTTATTATCGTAAGACATGGACGGAGCGAGACCAATAGTTCCAATAAATTTGCAGGACAAAAGGACGTGGCGTTAGACGAGGTTGGAGTATTGCAGGCAGAGAAGGTGTCTAAATACCTTTTGGAAAACTATCGTATAGATAGGATATATTCGAGTGATTTGAGTAGGGCAATCAATACCATAAAACCCGTAGCGCAAAATTTGGGTATGGAGATTGAGAAAATTAAAGGGCTCCGAGAACTAGACGTAGGCGAGTGGGAAGGTAGGACTGCAAGAGAGGTGGAGAAACTTTATCCCGAAAGTTTTGCTATATATAAAAGCAACGTTGGACGATTTCGTCCTGAGGGTGGAGAGAGCTATGAAGAACTTATGTTGCGCAGTAAATCCGTATTGGATAGGCTTGCGCTAGAGAATGAAGGAAAGACTGTACTAGTTGGGACGCACGGAACTTTTATACGGTGTTTGTATTGCGCGATAAATAGCGTTGGGCTTGATGACGTGAAAGACGTTCCCCATATAGCAAATGCATCTATATCCATCGTTGATTACGCTGGAGAAAAATGTAAATTCGTTGAGTATGGTGCGTGCAACCATCTTGAGGGATTAGTCACGAGATTTAGGATAATATGATATGAAAACTTGTATATTAACTAGTAGATTAGACACTCACGACTACGACGAATCGGGAGTTAGAGTGGCGCATAATTTTGGAAATGAAAACGGAATACTCGATACCCTTTTGGGTACGGTAGAGGGGAGAGATTTGCTTGTGTACGTTGCAAGCGACGAGAATGCGTACGATATAACCGATATGTATGCGCGTTTGGTTTTTGAGTCCTTTGATATGACGATGCCTTTTGATAATTACGCTATTTTGGACGGAAGGCGCTTAAATGATGCTAAAGTATTATTGAAAAAGGCGAATTTTATAATACTTGGTGGAGGGCACGTTCCTACACAAAAAGCCTTTTTTGATAAGATTGGACTAAAAGAGATATTGCATGACGTGGACTGTCCCGTGCTTGGCGTGAGCGCTGGAAGTATGAATATGGCGCGCGTTGTGTATTGTCCACCCGAACTTGAGGGAGAGGCAAAGGACAAAAATTTCGTACGTTATTTTGAAGGTCTTGGTCTTTGTGATATAAATATCTTTCCTCACTACAACGATATGAAAGATTTTGTATTAGACGGGTATAAAATGATGGAAGATATAGTTTATCCCGACACCTATAAAAGTCCCGTTCTAGTTATTCCGGACGGAACTTACGTCGTAGTTCGGGACAATAAGGTGGAGAAGATTTGTGGCGAGAGTTATTTTGTAAAAGACGGTAAAATAGTTTGATTAAAACTCACCTTAGTGTGAGTTTTTCTTGTGATTTGATTGTAATATTACTCGTGGTTTGCTATAATATAAAACATGGATTTAATGTTTTTTGTTAACAATTTATTGCTTGGCGTAGGACTAGCTATGGATGCTTTTTCAGTGTCTATTGCAAACGGGTTGAGCGACAAGTGTATGACGAGAAAAAAGGGCTTTGGAATAGCCGGTGTGTTTGCAGGCTTTCAGACCTTGATGCCACTATTAGGGTGGGTGTTCGTACATACCTTGCTTTCTTTATTTGAAGTGTTCTCTCCATTTATTCCGTGGGTTGCTCTCGTTTTACTTCTCTTTATTGGTGGCAAAATGATTTACGATAGCGTGAAGAGGAAGGAAGAGTGTTGTTCGGGTGGTGTTACTATTGCCGCTCTTTTGGTGCAAGGTGTGGCAACTAGTATAGACGCGTTGTCTGTTGGATTCACGATAGCGGAGTACGAATTTTTATTTGCTTTAGTTGCCGTACTTTTGATAGGAGCCGTAACCTTTATTATATGTTCGGTTGGTGTCTACGTTGGTAAAACCTTTGGCGCTAAACTGTCCGATAAGGCAGGCGTTTTCGGTGGTATTATTTTGATTGCTATTGGAATAGAAATATTCTTAACTGGTGTTTTATAAGGAGTGCTTATGGATTTTGCAAAGGTAAAATCGAATTTAGAGAAATTGGGTTACGTCGTAACTTGTTTTGATACGAAAAATGATGCAAGTAAATATTTGAATAAAACTATTGATCACACTAGCGTGGGTATATGTGGCACGCTTACCGTTGAGGAAATGGGACTCTACGAGTCGTTGGGTGAACATAACGAGGTTCATTGGCACTGGCGACCGGGCGAGGGTGAAACTCCTCAAGATGTTAGAGAGAGAATTGCAAAATGCGATATATTTATCTCTTCCGTCAACGGTCTTGCCGAAACTGGTGAGATAGTAAATATCGACGGCAGAGGCGATAGGGTGGCAAACACTATTCACGGACACAAAAAGGTTTATTTTATAGTAGGCGAGAATAAGATTGCAGAAAACTTTGAAAAGGCTTTGTGGAGAGCGAGAAATATCGCCGCGCCACTAAACGCAAAGAGATTAAACCGCAAAACACCTTGTGCAGTGAAAGGGGATAAATGTTACGACTGTTCTTCTCCTGATAGAATATGCAACGCATTGACCGTGTTGTGGCGTAAACCTTACAGTATGGAATACGAAATAGTGCTCGTCCACGAAAACTTAGGATATTAAAAAAGCGACCATATGGTCGCTTTTTTTACCTTAATTTAGTTACATTCAGAGTTTTGTCTACGCTCCATTCTTTGCCAACTTATAAATCCGTAGGTGTCGTTTACTAAAAACACGGTAAAGCAAACAGTAACGGAGAGATAGGAGATATCTTGTATGGTTGCAAGTAACCATAAAACAATTAGTACCACGTCGTTTGCAACGTAGCCTAGAGCGTAATAAGGACTTCTCAAAAAAGATAAATAGGCTGCTGTAAAACTCGTTGCTACCGATATCGTACTAACTATAAGATTTGCCGTGTTTAGAGCTTTCAGTATAAAGTAGAAAATAACAGTTACGACTATGGTTAGTGCGAAGGTCGTGATAACTTGTTTTTTGTTTATCCGTCGCACGGACACCTCTGCAGAACCCTCTTTGAAGGGGTGTTTGAGCCAAGACAAGAGGGAGATAATGCTAACTGGTAAGCTCATGCCAAGGTAGGTTATCATCTCTCCGTAATAGGAAAGATCGTACGATATAATTCCGTAAAGCACGGCAAACACAATAAAGCATACGTGACAAATAGGATAACCTTTCGCAATAAATATCAAGGCTGCAACACCTACAAGAGAGGCGACAAGGTTTAACCAACTCCCCGTATTGGATATAAAAAATGATATTATAACGACGAGTGATGATATAGCCCATAGAACGTATTCACTTGTTTTTAATTTACCGATAAATTTCATTTTATTATCCTTTTAGCTGTAGAGTATTATGAAAAATGACGAATTTCATAATACTAAAATTTTAATAAATTAAGTCTAATTAATAAAAAAACATTCGTTTCACGCGCATCTTCTAAGACCTAACGATACGCAAACGAATGTTCCCATTCACTACCCGGTGGCAGTTATTATATTATAGCACGAAATGGTATATTTCGTCAAATAAAATAACGGCTAAAAAAAGGGAAAAATTTTTCAAAAGGGTATTGACAAATCGTTTTGTTTTTTGTATACTACGCTAAAATAAATTTAGTTATAAAATTTTAATTTATAAAAGGAGACAAACAAAAATGAAAAGATGTTTAATTTGCGGATGTGTAGTAGAGGACAACGTTGAAGTTTGCCCCCAGTGCAAAGCAACCAAATTCGAAGAGATCAAAGAAGACGCAGTAGCGTGGGCTTGCCAACACGGCGTAGGCGACGGAATGGTTGATGATGAAGAAATCGTTGCAGGACTCAGAGAGAATTTCACCGGTGAGTGCACCGAGGTAGGAATGTATCTTGCTATGGCAAGAGTTGCTGAAAGAGAAGGCTATCCCGAGATTGCGGAAGCATATAAGAGATACGCTTACGAAGAGGCAGAGCACGCAGCAAAGTTTGCTGAACTTTTAGGCGAGGTTATCACTGATTCGACCAAGAAAAATCTTGAGCTTAGATATATGGCAGAGGGTGGCGCTTGCAAAGGAAAACTTGATCTTGCTATTCGCGCTAAGAAACTTGGTTATGATGCAGTGCACGACACCGTACACGAAATGGCTAAAGACGAGGCTCGCCACGGCGCAGGTTTCAAAGGTCTGTTGGACAGATATTTCGGAAAATAAGAAAAAGAAAAAAGAGTGGTTCGCCACTCTTTTTTTTGTCAAAAAATCAATAATCGCAAAGACCTAAAATATAATCTGATTTAACATCAAGAAAGTTGCATAATTTAGCCAAGGTATCTAGAGCGGGGAAAATATTCTTTCTCATGTATTTTGAAAGTGTTTGCGGAGAAACTCCAATTGCTAAAGCAATTTCTTTTTGAGTGTAATTAGAATTCTTTATACATTCTCTCAATCGAACTTGTATTAATTCAAGATTCATCGTTTTTCTCACCTTTTTAATATGACTATATTTATAAAAATTATCGCACAAAGTACGATTTTTATCTTGACAATCGCATATTAGGTGATTTATAATATGTAAAAAACAAAATTTTACAAAAGGATGGTTTGCGTTATGAAAAAGGAAAAATTCTTAATGAAATTATTAAAAAAGAGAATAGCATGGGATTTAATTGAAAAAGAATACTGTACTAAAGAAGAAAATGAAAAATTCTCGGAGATATTGAAAAATGGAGGAGAATTGCCTGACGGCGTATACAAGGAAACTATAGGTTCGGGATATGAAGAATCAGGAAGCGAAACGAAATATTATAGAAATGGGGCGTTGGAGGCATCGCAAGAAGAAATTTTTGAATATCTAATGTACAAACAATTATCTGTTTTAGATTCAATTCGCTCTTGTTTGATTTTTTTCGTAGTGCTTGCTGTGCTTGGTATAATAGGAGGTGCTATTTTGGGTATAGTGTCTTGTAACATGTTAAAAGCGTAACATAAATACGATTTCATGTTTGTTTATTATTTGTTCGACAAATTTTGAGTGAAGAGTTGAAGGCAAAGAAATAAAAATCGACAAGTTTGTGAAAGCTTGTCGATTTTTTTTTGAGCTACTGGCCGGACTTGAACCGGCGACCTGATCCGAACCCCAAAAAACGGCGAGCATTTTTCGGGGAGCCCGGCTAAAAAATCAGCAGGTCGCACACAAACAAAAAAGGCTTGACATATATCAAACCTTTTTCTTGGAGCTACTGGCCGGACTTGAACCGGCGACCTGCTGATTACGAATCAGCTGCTCTACCGACTGAGCCACAGTAGCGTAACGAAATTATGATAATATATCGTTTTGGTTTTGTCAAGCAAAAAATATTTCTTTTCAAAAAATGTTTTCGCTATCATAATTCCGTATTGCTTTTTCTCCGCACTATATCTTCAATAGCGCAAAGAGTGATTTTTATATCTTTTTCCGTGTTATTTGCGCCTATACTCACTCTAACCGCTCCTTGAGTGAGGGTGGACAAAAACTTGTGCATAAGGGGAGCACAATGCAACCCCGCTCTAACCGCTATATCGTATTCATCACTCAATATATCCCCGATTTTTGTGGACGGGGTATCGTCTATATTGAAGGCTATAACCCCCGACGTTATATTTATTGGGGTGTATAATCTCACTTTTTTGATATTTTTTAGTCCGTATAAAAACTCTTGGGAAAGTTTTTCCGTTTTTTCTTGTATGGTTTTTCCATGTTTTTCTAAATAAATCAAGGATTCGTAGAGTGCGGAAATTGCAGGATAATTCACAGTACCTGCTTCGTAAGAGTCGGGGAGCGTAGGCGAGGGAAGGAGTTTTTGTGAGTCCACTCCCGTTCCACCCAAAAGTAAGGGCTTTACGTTAACCTTCTCGTTTAGAATTAGTGCGCCTAAACCTTGAGGGGCTAGTAGACCTTTGTGACAAGGTAGGGCTAGTGCATCTATATTACACTCGTTTACGTTTATATCGACGTGGCCTGCAGACTGTGCTCCGTCGACTATAAAGAGCAGGTTTTTTTCTTTTGCAATTTTTCCAATTTTGAATATATCGGATTTTACTCCGTTTACGTTGGATACGTGGTTTATAACTACGCATTTGGTGTCGTGGCGTATGGAGGATAGGAGCATATTGGTGTCGACGTGTCCCTCCTTTTTTAAGGGCAAGACGGTGAGGGAGATTTTTTTCTGGCGCGCCATATTGTATAGAGGTCTTAATACGGAATTGTGCTCTGCGACCGTGGTTATTACGTGTGATGAGTTAGGAATAGCGGTCAGTGCAAGGTTGAGCGCTTCAGTGCAGTTTTTCGTAAAAATAGCGTGTCCGTCGGAGTGGAAAAAGGATTTAAGTTTTTCCCTAGTTTTATAACACTTAACCCCTGCGTCTACCGCATCTTTGTGTGAACTTCTACCGGGGTTTGCTTGTCGCTTTGTGGCAAGGGTAAGGGCTCGTATCGTTTTTTGAGGTTTGAAACGGCTCGTTGCCGCGTTGTCGAGGTAAATCATATGCTCTCCGTTAACAATTTTTCGTGATTTGAAATATATTATATTATTATGCAAAGGAAGAAAATTTTGTTTGAGGAGGTATGACGTGTTAGCTGTTTATACTGCGAGAAACGCCTCTTTGAAACTCTACGATACCCTAAGGACGAAAGGGATAGCGTGCAGAGTAATAAACACGCCTAGAGAACTCTCCGTTGGGTGCGGATTGTCCGTTGAATTTAACGACTGCGAATTTAATAGAGTCAAAGCAATAGTTGCAAGATTACCGCATCAGAATTTTATGGGAATATGGCGTAGCGGAAGCGGTGTTTACTTTAGAATATATTAATTTAGAAAAACCCTTGTTTTTATATGACAAAGCCGTCTTATTATGTTATAATACACTATATATAGGCGGCTTTTACTATGGAGAAAAATAAAGAGATAATTCGTTTATTGAATATGGCTTATCCCGATGCGGAAACCGAACTTGATTTTCACAATCCCTACGAGTTGTTGGTTGCCGTTATTTTGTCTGCTCAATGCACGGATAAAAGGGTTAATCAAGTAACGCCCGCTTTGTTTTCTCGCTATCCCGACGCCTACGCTCTAGCCCAAGCCGAGCAGAGCGAGGTGGAGAGATTGATACATAGCTGTGGGTTTTTTAGAAACAAAGCGACCAACATCATTGGCGCGTCACAAAAAATCATCTCTGATTTTGGTGGCGAAGTGCCGTCTACCGTTCAAGACTTGATGACTTTGCCGGGAGTTGGTAAAAAGACCGCTAACGTCGTCTATTCCGTTGCGTTTGGTGGAGACGCTATAGCGGTAGATACTCACGTTTATCGTGTGTCTAGACGACTTGGTTTAAGCAAAGGTAACACTCCACTGAAAGTAGAAGAGGATTTAAATCGCGCTATTCCAAAAGAACTTTGGGGACACGCGCATCACTTGTTAATATTTCACGGCAGACGCACTTGTCACTCTCGAAAACCAGATTGTGAAAATTGCAATTTGAAAGAATACTGCGTCTATTACGGAGAGAATAATGAATAAGATTTTATCAATTAGAAAACTTGCTCCAAACGTTAAAGAGTACGTTATTGAAGCTCCCTTGGTTGCAAAACGTTGCAAACCCGGTCAGTTCGTCATAGTTATAGTGGACGAAGACGGAGAGAGAGTTCCTTTCACTATTGCCGACTATGATCGCACTTTGGGTACGATCACTATATTGGTTCAAGAGGTCGGTTATAGTACTATGCGATTAGGTGAACTTACGGTTGGGGACAGTGTATACGCATTCGTTGGTCCTTTGGGCAATCCTACCGATTTAGAACAGTACGATAAAGTCGTATTAGTAGGTGGCGGAATAGGAACGGCAGTTATATATCCTCAAGCTAAACGCTTGAAAAGTATCCAAAAATCGGCAGACGTTATAGTAGGTGCTAGAACGAAAGAACTCGTTATGTACGAAGAGGAGTTTTTGAAAAACGCCGAAAACTTATATATCGTGACAGACGACGGCAGTTATAAGGAAAAAGGGTTTGTGACGGACAAGCTAAAAGCCTTATTGGATAGCGGAAAAAAATACGACGCAGTATTTGCAGTCGGTCCTATGCCTATGATGAGGGCGGTGGCTAATCTTACTCGTGAATACGGAATAAAGACCATAGTCAGTATGAATTCTATTATGGTGGACGGCACGGGTATGTGCGGAGGATGTAGACTAACGGTAGGTGGCGAAACTAAATACGCATGCGTAGACGGACCGGAGTTTGACGGACATTTAGTCAACTTTGACGAAGCGATGAATCGTTTGACCTATTACAAGGAAATAGAAGCCGATCACAAATGTAGGTTGAGGGGATAGAAATGGGACAAGAGAGAAATAAAGCAAGGGAACAAGAGCCACTATTGCGTG
>JAFQWW010000037.1 GCA_017407285.1 Clostridia bacterium | reverse complement strand
GGTGCGGACGCAGTCGTGGAACTCCCCGCTTTCTCTTCTTTTTTGAGTGGAGAAAAATTTGCAAAAGCCTCCGCGGATATTGCAAAAGCTATTGGAGCGGACGTCTTTTCTTTCGGATCTGAAGAGGGCGATATAACTAAATTTTTTGAAATAAACGACATCATACAAAACCCCTCCGACGAATTCAATACCCTCTTTAAGTATAAAATGAAAGAGGGAAAAAGTTATCCTCGCGCCCTATCTGAAAGCTTCCAAGAATTGTATAAAGATCAGCCCTACAGCGATATTTTATCCGCACCTAACAATACGCTAGGTCTAATGTATATGAAGGCGCTAAAGGGTTCTAATATTCAACCTTTTACCGTTAAGCGTACAGACGGTGGGTATGATTCGAAAGAGTGCGTTGGAGAATACTTATCCGCAAGCGGAATACGCGAAAAATTATATAATAAAAAGTGGGACGAGATAAAAAATCTCCTACCCGATTACGTGTACCAAAATCTCTTAAACACCGACTACACAAAATTTGACGATTTTTCCACCCTTTGCTTGTTCAAACTCCGCACGATGGGTGCAGATAAGATTCGTGACCTATACGACGTGTCCGAAGGTTTGGAAAATAGATTTGTGAGGCTCGCAAACTCTTACGACGATTTGACTAGCCTTTTAGACGCTATTAAAACTAAGCGTTACACCTTATCAAGGCTAAGACGAATCGCCCTCTACGCCCTTTTTGATATAACTAAAGAAAAGGTAGAGAAATTCGAAAATTCCCCCACCTACGGCAGATTACTTGGTATAAAATCGGACAAAAAAGAACTCTTATCCAGACTTAAAAAAGGAGGTATCGTCACTTGTTATAAAGACCTCAAAGACGATGTAAAATGGCTATGGCAAGAGGAAAATAATTACGCCGATACCCACGCACTTTTATTAAACGCAAAATCTTACGATAAGAATACTTTATTTATATAGTTATATATAATACCTTATATAAATGAAAAAAGCAAACTCGAAGGTTTGCTTTTTTTATTTACTCGTGACTCGCAATATATTCTTTTATAACGGCTTGCATTTTTTCATCGGGATTATAGGTGTCAACTACTTTTGCAAGTGCGTCTACTACGGCGCCCTTCTCTCCAACTGCTATCGCCTTTGCAAGGACCTCCATATCTTCACTAACTCTCTCGTGTGTAATTTCGGGAAGCTTTTCTATAAATACTCTATCAAGTTTGGTCTTGTCCACCCTATTATCGTCCATGATGAGTTCTTCGTAAAGTTTTTCGCCCGGTCTGAGTCCTGTGTACTCGATCTTAATATCCTTGTCGGGTACAAGCCCTGCAAGCATTATCATCTTACGAGCAAAATCGTCGATTTTTACCATAGTACCCATATCCAAAACGTATACGTTTCCGCTTTCCGCTTCAACGCCTGCAAGCATAACGAGCTGTACGGCTTCGGGTATGGTCATAAAATATCTCTGCATCTCGGGGTGTGTTACGGTAACTGGTCCACCGTTTTCAATTTGGCGCTTAAACAAAGGTATAACCGAACCGTTAGAACCTAAAACGTTACCAAAACGAACGGCAGTGTACTGAGTCTTGGATTTATTCTTCATACTCTGTACTATCATCTCGCAAAAACGCTTGGTTGCGCCCATAACGTTAGTGGGATTAACCGCTTTATCAGTAGATATTTGAATAAACTTTTTAGCACCGTATCTATCCGCGCAATTTACCATATTGTAGGTGCCGAAAATATTGTTTTTAACTGCCTCTGCGGGATTGGTTTCCATCAAAGGTACGTGTTTGTGCGCTGCTGCATGGAATACGATATCGGGATGATATTTTTCAAATATCTCCTCTACCTCGCCTAGATCACACATCGTTGCAATTTCTACGTGTAAATCCAAGTTTTCTCCGTATTTTCTACTAAGTTCTTGTTGCAAGTCGTACGCCGTATTTTCGTATATATCCATAACGACCAAGGTCTTAGGATTGAGTGCTGCAACCTGACGGCAAAGTTCCGATCCTATCGAACCGCCACCACCAGAAACTAACACTACTTGATCTTTTACGTAGGTTGCAACCGACGTTTTGTCAAGTTCTATGGTGTTTCTACCAAGCAAATCCTCGGGCTTAATCTTTCTAACTTGAGACATCAAGTCCGCGCCCTTATCCCTTCTCAATTCGCTCAAAACGGGCATAGTGTTTACAATAAGTTGAGTAGATAAGCATATATCGATGATCTCTTTCATTCTCTCGCCTTTAACGGACGGCATAGCGATAATAAGTTCGTCAATGTGAAATTCCTTACACTTTTCAGGGATACAACCAATACAACCAAAGACTAAAACATCGTCTATTTTGTGTCCTATTTTAGCTTCGTCGTCGTCGAATATGCATACGAGTTCATATTCCGTACTACCCATACCTTTCAAATACTCAACGAGCATAACGCAAGCACGTCCACCACCGACGATAGCCAATCTTCTCTTTTTGTTAAACTCCTCGTTAGGAGTCTTTTTCATATAATGCCAACGCCAGAATATTCTACTACAAGATATCAAAACGTAGGTCAACATACAAATAAATGCCGAGTAAATTAGATATATCATCCATCTAGGATCTTTCTCTATCAAACCTACGCCAACGTACACCGTAATTAAGAAAAGTCCAGAAATTATAAGCATGGCAAAAGTGCCGTGTACTAAACTACGGAGAGAATAATATTTCCAAATGGTTTTATACTGTCCGAAAAGAGAGTAAAAAACATAAAAATATACTAAAAAAACCGGGAAAAACCAATGTTTATAGTCTGTGAATGCAAAGCCTTCTATCAAACATAAGTAGAAAAATCCTACCATCAAGAAGGACACCGTAACCATGATAAAATCGGCCAAATATTTTTTCCAATCGTTGAACTTAAATAATTTCATTTCTCTCCCCATAGCGAATGCTATTTATTTTCCTCTATTCGTATTTTTTGCTTTTTTCTTCTAAAAATTGCATAATTATCGTAATTGTCAGGTAAATTTTTCTCGGCAAACACTAAAAGTACGACCATCATTATAAGTTCGGAATAGACGGTATAGTTACAATCCATCATTCCAAATAATTCCCACATTAAAAGCCCTATGAGAATAAATACGTTCATCTTATCTGCCTTTCTTACAAAAAACATCTTGAACTTAAAGAACAAGTGCGCAAGATAACCAAGCAAACCGATAACGCCACCGTGTACTAAAAACTGCAAGAAAGAGTTGTGATACCAATAGGTATTAAAGCCGTCTGAACTAAATCTAAACGCGGCACCAACACCGTACACAGGCGACAACAAAAAGTCTTGAATCGCTTTTTCGTATATCTCCCACCTACCAGTGTCAAGTATACTAACGCCCTCACTCGTCACCTCGAATACGGCTATTTTTTCCCAAATCAACGCCACCTTATCCACGAAGAAGGTAGCAACGACACACAAAATAGCAAATACTGCACCAAACGCTATAAAGAAAGGTTCTTTGTGTTTTACATTGATACCAGAATACACGAACAACGCTATAAGTCCCAAAATAGCAGGTATTATTGCGGCACGAGATAAAGTGAATACTAAGGTTACGAGTTGAATCAAGAATGCAACTGCAGCTATTGCAACGTATTTTTTATCTTTATACGCAAGATAAATGGTCAAGGGAATAGTCATAAGCAAGCTTGCGCCGATTATGTTACTTAATCCCCAACCTACGTGCAAAGTCTTTTGCTGAATTATGTATTCAAAAGATTTGTCCGAACAAATAAAGTACGCAAAAGTTTCAAACGCTAAGAGAATACCTGCGTACATAAAAATTTTGGCAAAATATACCTTGTCAATTCTCTTTATGCCGTTACTGAGCATCAAATATAACACGATGCACACACCAGCAAAACCTAAGGTCGTCAACACGCCTTGAGTCCAAGAATTGAAATCAAAGAATATTCCACCTAAAAAATAGGTAGCAGTCAAGCACGCGAGCCCTATAAACTGCGGTCCGTGCTTGACTTTAATTTTGTTTTTAATAAAGAAAAATACAACGGCTAATAATACGAGTGGAACGATTATCGCATATAAAACGGTATTTGCTTCAACGTATGCGACTTCGGGTTTATTAGGTATTATGAAACAAGCGGCAAGCGCTATAGGTAATACCGGAGTAAAATCGTCACTTAAGCACAATATCAGCGTAGCACAAATAGCTAATATTACGAGTCCTACGTTTTCAAGCTTGAATTGCCAACCTATAAAACAAATCGCGAATATCAGTATTGGATACAAATCACTGTATAGAAAGCGTTTAGCCTTGTTTTCTCCCGTAATGCTTACCATGATTAGTTGACTTTAACTACCCAACCGAATTTATCTTCTGCTTTACCCATCTGAATGCTCGTAATAGCATCGTAAAGTTTGGTGGTGATTTCACCCATCTCGCCGTTGTTTACGATCATATCTACACCTTTATAAGTGAGTTGACCTACGGGAGAGATAACCGCTGCCGTACCAGTACCAAAACATTCGTTGAGTTTGCCTGCTTTGTGCGCCTCAATAAGCTCGTCTACGCTAACCTTTCTCTCTTCTACCTTGTATCCCATATCTTTCAATACGGTGATAGCGCTCTTTCTCGTGATACCGGGAAGAATAGATCCGTTCAACGCGGGAGTAACTACTACGCCGTCGATAACGAAGAAAATGTTCATAGAACCTACTTCTTCTGCGTATTTTCTCTCTGCCGCGTCAAGCCACAAAACTTGATCGAAGCCTTTTGCGTTAGCTTCCTCGCCTGCTTTCAAGCTTGCTGCATAGTTGCCCATACATTTTGCTTCGCCCGTACCGCCTATAGCTGCACGAACGTACACGTCTTCAATGTAAATCTTGGTAGGAGTGAGTCCGTGTGCGTAATATGCGCCAACTGGTGACAAGATGATAAAGAACTTATAAGAATGACTTGCGTGAACGCCGAGAGCGGGATCAGTTCCAATCATCGTAGGACGTACGTACAAAGCCTTGCCTACGTCGGTAGGAATCCAATCAGACTCTATCTCAACCAACTTTTTAAGTCCTTCTAAAACTGCGTCCTCGTCGATAGTGGGCATACAAAGTCTTTCTGCGGAGCGATTGAAACGTTTAAAATTCTCCTCAGGACGGAACAAAGTGATCTTTCCCTCTTTGTTTTTGTATGCTTTACAGCCCTCGAAGATTCCCTGCGCGTAATGCAATACGGTGGTGGAAGGCGCAAGTTTGAACTCGTCGTAAGGAATGATTTCCATTTCTTGCCAGCCCGTTTCGGGAGTGTAATCCATAACCAACATATGATCGGAAAAATATTTTCCGAATCCCAATGAGTTAAAGTCGGGTTTTTGCTTAGGGTTTTTAGTCAAAGTGATTTTCATAATATCATCTCCATAATTTAATCAAAATATATAGTGTTTTCGCTCGATTTCGGTAACCTTGCCCGATCCCGAGGTAATTGCCGCCACGCTTTTTGAGAATAACTCGATTGATTCCTCTCTTACTGCGTATTTTACCTTTACGCCTTGACTAAAGTCTTTTTCTAACTCTTTTGCGCCAAGGTCTATAAGTTTATTGGTTAGTTTTCCGTAATGAGTATAGTCCACCTCAACGTCGACGATAACAGTTGGGGTATAGGTTACGATTTCGTTTTTATCAAGCGCTTCGGATACGCTTCTAGAGTACGCTCCTACCAATCCGTTTGCACCCAGTTTTATACCACCAAAATATCTAGTTACCACGGCCAAAGTGTCGGATAAGCCTCGTTTTTTCAAAACTTCTAGCATAGGCGGTCCGCTCGTGCCTTGAGGCTCTCCGTCGTCACTCATTCGCATAACGATACCGTGCTCGCCCACTATATAGGCAAAACAGTGATGCGTCGCGTCCTTATAGGACTCGCGAACGAGATTGAGAGTATTTTCCGCCTCGTCTTGAGTGTGGACGGGAAAGAGTTCACATATAAATCGGGAGCGTTGTATCTCGATTTCGTTTATACTCTCGTATTTTACCCCTCTATACTCTTTCATTTAGTTGAACTTAACGAGGTAGTGAACCTTTTTACCTTTGTGCAACACGAAGGGTTTCTCCATCATGTCGGGAGTAATAGTGAAGTTCACGTCCGTAATTTTTTCTTCGTCAATCTTGATACCGCCACCCTCGATAAGACGTCTTGCCTCGCCTTTGCTAGGAGCAATTTTTGCATAAGCCAATACGTCTATGAGTCTGGTCATGGATTTATCAAGAAGTAGTTCGGGCATATTCTCAACGTCACCTGAGAAAGCTGCACGAACCTTATTCAAAACGTCGTCTGCAACCTCTTTTCCGTGAACGATCGCGGTAACTTCATACGCAAGTCTTTCCTTTGCTTTGTTGATACGCTCGTCTCTCTCTTTAGTCAACTCCTCTATCTCGTCCAACTCCATGTAGGTCAAGAGTTTCATGCACTTTGCAACGTCGTCGTCCGCTACGTTTCTCCAATACTGGAAGAAGTCGTACGGACTAGTTTTCTTAGCGTCAAGCCAAACTGCACCTTTTTGAGTTTTACCCATCTTCTTGCCTTCTGATGTTGTAAGCAAAGTAAAGGTCATAGCGTAAGCGTCTTGACCTTCTTTACGTCTTATAAGGTCTGCGCCTGCTAGAATATTAGACCACTGGTCGTCGCCACCGCACTCAAGTTTACAGCCGTACTTGCGATACAATACCAAAAAGTCGTATGCTTGCATGAGCATGTAGTTGAACTCCAAGAAGGACAAGCCCTTTTCCATTCTGGACTTAAAGCACTCGCAAGTCAACATGTGGTTAACGGAAAAATGCACGCCAACCTCACGCAAAAAGTCGATATAGTTCAAATCCAAAAGCCAATCTCCGTTGTTTACCATAACGGCAGCGTTGTCTCCTTCAAATGAGAAGAACTTGGACATTTGCTCTTTGAAACAATCACAGTTGTGCTTTATGGTTTCCTTGGTCATCATGGAACGCATATCCGTTCTACCTGACGGATCTCCAACCATAGCAGTACCACCACCAACCAAGATGATAGGTTTGTGTCCTGCTTTTTGCATCCAACTCATTACCATAAGTTGGAGAAAATGACCTACGTGCAAACTATCTGCCGTGGGATCGAAACCAATATAAAAAGGGACGGACTCGGAGCCTAAAAGTTTATACAATTCGTCTTCGTATACGGTCTGCTTGATAAATCCTCTTGCACGGAGTACGTCCATAATATTCTCTTTCATACTAACCTCTCGTAACATTGCCTATAGCAATAGTAATATATAATACTGAAATATTATATCACAATAATATAGCGTTGGCAACCAATTTTCCAAAATCGTAAAAGATTAAGCCTAAAAAAATAACCCGAAATTGCTTTCGGGTTAAATTTAGATAATATTATTTTTCAAATCCTGAAAAACTTTGTCCGCAGTCTTTTCCAAGTCCTCGCGCGCTCGCCCTCTTACCTCTTCAAACGGTAGGTTGTTAGGATTAGTCGCATACACCGCGCTAATTCCCGCACTCTCTATATCAGCCTTGGAAACGCCCTTCACCACGCCTGCAATAACTACGAGTTTAACGCCCTTTTCCTTGGTCTTACTCGACACTCCGTTTATGACCTTGCCCATAAAACTTTGCTCGTCGAATTTTCCCTCTCCCGTAAACACGCAGTCACAGCCTTGTAGTTTTTTCTCAAAATCTAAAAGGCGTAGCACGATCTCAATACCAGACTCTAATTTCCCTCCCAAAAATGCGGAAATTCCGGCTCCTGCGCCACCTGCGGCGCCTCCGCCTTTGAGTGTAGAAAAATCACGCTTATATATATCTTTCCAAAGTTCGGAAAGGCGACTAAGCCCTTTATCTAGTAGCAACACGTCCGCCTCACTCGCACCTTTTTGAGGTCCGTACACAGCGCTTGCGCTTCTATCTCCCGTGAGCACGGTATCTACGTCGCACATAACGGAAAACTCGACGTCTTTTAGGTATTCTAATCCACTAACGTCTATATCCGCTATATCGGATAAAGAACCGCCAACAGGTAAAAATTCGTAACCGTCAAAATCAAAAAACTTTGCGCCTAATGCGCACGCCAAGCCTACTCCACCGTCGTTCGTCGAACTACCGCCTAAGGCAACTATTACCTTTTTCGCCCCTCTTTTCACACCGTCTTTTATCAATTCGCCTACGCCGTAAGTCGTAGTAGACGTAGGATCACGTCTATCGTAAACTTCGGGCAAGCCTGCGACTACGGCAAGTTCTACGATTGCGGTCTTACTCTCTTTATCAAAAAGATAATACCCCTCTTTTTCTTCCATAAAAGAGTTGTGAGAGCGCACCTTTATCTTCTCGCCTAAACCTAAGGACAAAAAGACGTCTACCGTTCCCTCGCCACCGTCCGCAACGGGAATACGTTCTATAACTAAATCGTCAAAATTTCGTCTAGCGCACCTTTCCAACACGTCGCAAACTTCGTTTGACGATAACGTTCCTTTGAAAGAGTCGGGCACGAATAAAAATTTCATAATTACTCCTGATACTCAAACTCGGTATCGTATATTCTTACGATATCACCCTCTTTTACACCGTAATCACGCAAGGCTTTTATTACCCCTTTATCACGTAAAAGCTTTTGGAAATATCTAAAGGATTCTTCATCAGATAAAACTACGTTTCTAACCAAACTTTCTATAATGCCACCGTAGATTAAGAATGCTCCGTCGTAGTCACGTTCTATCTGCAATTCTCCGTTATCGGGACGAGAGTATTCGAATTTTTCAAATTCTAAAGGTTTACTCTTGGGTAAAGTTTGGAGTTTTTTGTATATAGCGTCTATCAAAACGTCGATACCCTCGTGTATTATAGCGCACACGGGTATGACGGGAACGCCTATCTTTTTCTCAAATTCTTTTATAAACCCTTCGTCTTCGAGCATGTCTATCTTGGTTGCTACCACGATTTGGGGAAGGTTACCTAGTTCTTCTGCGTACTGCACGAGTTCGGCGTTTATCTGATTGTAATCGTCGTAAGGATCACGGCCTTCCGATCCAGATATATCCAAAACGTGTACAATCAAGCGCACGCGCTCTATGTGGCGCAAGAAAGAGTGACCAAGTCCTGCTCCTTCCGCTGCTCCCTCTATAAGACCGGGAATATCTGCTACGACAAAACTATCGTCGTACACGCTAACTACTCCTAGATTAGGAGATAGCGTGGTAAAATGATAGTTTGCAATCTTCGGTTTTGCGTGGGTAATAACGCTAAGCAAGGTGGACTTTCCAACGTTGGGGAAACCTACCAAACCTACGTCCGCTATAGTTTTTAATTCCAAAATTACGGCGTGTTCTTCCGTTTTGATACCTTTTTGCGCAAATCTAGGTGCACGGCGAGTACTCGTTGCAAACCTTGCGTTGCCCTTTCCGCCGTTTCCGCCTTGCAATACGACTATCTCGTCTCCGTCGTAATACATATCGGCTATTATTCCACCCGTTTCCGCATCTTTTACGACCGTACCAACGGGAACTTTAACGTAAACGTCTTCTCCATTCGTTCCACGACAAAAATCCCCACTACCGTTTCCACCGTTTTCCGCTCTGAAATGCTTGGAAAACTTGAAATCAATAAGGGTGCTCATCTTGTCGGATGCAACGAATATCACGCTACCACCGTTACCGCCGTCTCCTCCGTTAGGTCCACCGTTAGGAACGTATTTTTCACGGTGAAAAGAGACTGCTCCGTCTCCTCCGTTACCTGCTTTTATAAAAATTTTGGCTTTATCTATGAACATCTAATTTCTCCATAATAGCTTGTGCCGCGCGCTTTCCTGCGTTCATAGCAAGGATAACAGTCGCCGCGCCCGTCACAGCGTCTCCACCTGCGTAAACCGAGGGTATGCTCGTTTCCATACTCTCTTCGTTGACAACTATAGTTCCTCTCTTGCTCGTTTCAAGTTCGGGACAAGATTTTTTAAGCAAAGGATTGGGACTAGTACCCAAACTCATTATTACCTGATCTGCATCAAATATAAACTCGCTTCCTTTTATCTCGATAGGTCTTCTTCTACCCCTCTCGTCCGGTTCGCCAAGCTCCATTTTAATACATTTTATTCCCTCGACCTTCTTATCTCCCAATATCTCAACAGGATTGGTTAAAAGATCGAATATAATTCCCTCTTCTTCTGCGTGACGAATTTCTTCTTGTCGCGCAGGCATCTCCGCACGGCTACGTCTATACACGACGTGAACCTCTTTCGCACCCATTCTAAGTGCAGTACGAGCAGCGTCCATAGCTACGTTACCTGCGCCAACAACGACTACCTTTTCGCCAACAACGACGGGAGTTTTGGCACTCTTATCGTATGCTTTCATAAGGTTTACCCTAGTCAAGTATTCGTTAGCGGAATACACACCGTTCAAATTCTCGCCGGGTATATTCATAAATACCGGTAAACCTGCGCCCGTTCCTATAAACACGGCGTCGTTTTCCTCAATCAACTCGTCTAACGTAATCGTTTTACCTACGACGACGTTGAGTAAAATCTCCACACCTAACTCCGTTAAGGTGTCTATTTCTGCTTGAACGAGTTTTTTAGGCAATCTAAACTCAGGTATACCGTACACTAGCACTCCGCCTGCTTTGTGAAACGCTTCGTAAACCTTGACCTTAAATCCTGCTTTTGCTAGATCTGCAGCACAAGTAAGTCCCGCAGGACCACTACCTATAACCGCCACGCTCTTGCCGTTAAACTCCGCCTTTTCTAAAGGTAATTTGTGCTTAAGTGCGTAATCTGCCACGAAACGCTCAAGCGTTCCTATTGCAACCGCGCCACCCGCTTTTTCACTCAAGCCTCTAATACAACCTGCTTCACACTGCGCTTCTTGCGGACAAACTCGTCCACAAACGGCAGGAAGATTGTTCGTAAGTTTTATAATCTCGGCGGCAGATGCTAAATCTCCTTCTTTTATCTTTTGGATAAATGCGGGGATATCTACTCCTACCGGACAACGTTCTTTACACTTTGCATTTTTGCAATTCAAACATCTATTAGCCTCTAAAAAAGCTACTTCTTCGTCAAAGCCTTGCGATACCTCTTCAAAGTTTTTGGCACGCAATAGTG
>JAFQWW010000036.1 GCA_017407285.1 Clostridia bacterium | reverse complement strand
TACCTTTTCATATAATTTTGTATGAAAAGGCGTTATCGTGGCAAAAAAAGGAAAATACTCTTCGTGATTTTGGGATTGGTGTTGGCGATCGGTTTTCTTTTTAGGTATTTTGAGAATAACGTCGCGCCAATAATTCTTGATTACTGTGAGACTAAAATAGAATCAATGACGGTTAACGCTATAAATAGTGCAATTTCATTGGTTATTAACGACGGTATAGATTATGATGATTTAATTGAAGTGGTTAAGGATGAAGATGGGAAAATCACTGCAATTCAAGCAAAAACTGCAAAAATCAACCTTTTGGCGCGACAAATATCTGGTATAGCATTACAAAACATTGATCGGTTGTCCAAAAAGGGAATTTCCGTACCGATAGGTGCGTTCTTTAATTCCGCCGTAATTGCGGGTAGTGGCCCTGAGATTGTCGTAAATTTCGTGTCGGCAGGGGCGGTTGATTGTTCGTTTACTTCAGAGTTTAGTGAAGCAAGCATAAATCACACTTTGCACAAAATATTTATAAAAGTTAATTCAAGCATCAGTTTGATTATTCCCTCGTCTAATGCAGTTATAAAAACTACGTCCGAGGTTTTGGTGAGTGAATGCGTATTGATTGGTAGCGTACCTGAAACCTACTTAAAAGCAACTGATTTAAGTGATATGATGGATTTAATTCCTTAAGGTAAAATTCGTTGACAAAGCGGGATTATATATGTTATTATTTATAAAACGATGATGAAGAGTAGTAGTCCTTCCGCTTATTTTTACAGAGACCGTGCGCATAGGCTGAAACGCATGGAAAAACTACGGATTGATGAAATTTCGCTTTGGAGTTTTTTAGATGAACGGAGTAATCTAAAACGTGTGGTCGCGTTAAGACTTAAGAGATGCCTATAAAGGCAATTTAGGTGGTACCGTGGAATTTATTCCGCCCTATGTTTAGGGCGGATTTTTTTATATGGAGGTAGTATGTTAGAGAAGTTAAAGACTGTCGTGGAAAATGCGCTTAAAGAAAGCGAAAGCGCATCTAGTGTGAACGAATTAAACGACGTTAAAGTTAAGTACTTGGGAAAAAACGGAGAACTTACTGCGTTATTGAAGGGATTAAAAGACGTTCCTCCCGCAGAAAAACCTGCGTTTGGTAAAGCTGTTAACGAAGGTCGTCAACAGATCGAGGCTAAGATTGGAGAGAAGGAAGATACTCTTAAGCGCGCAGAAAAAATGCGTAAGTTGATAGAGGAGAAGATTGACGTTACCGAACCTTCTCGAAAAGTAAAGGTTGGTGCACGTCATCCTTTGACTATCGTTAAGGGTATGATTATGGATATATTCGTTGGTCTTGGTTTTGAGATCAGAGAAGGACCTGAGGTTGAAACCGATTATTACAATTTCCAAGCATTGAATATACCTAAGGATCATCCGGCAAGAGATATGCAGGATACCTTCTATTTTTCGGAAAATCTTTTGTTGCGTACCCACACTTCTCCGTGTCAAGTGCACACGATGGAGGTTAAAAAACCGCCTATTCGTATGATTTGTCCCGGCAAGGTGTATAGATCGGATTACGATGCAACTCATAGTCCTATGTTCCAACAAATTGAAGGCTTAGTTGTTGATAAAAACATTACGCTATGTGACTTGAAGGGTGTATTTGACGAATTTGCAAAAGCATTCTTTTCACCTGAGACTAAGACTAGACTTCGTCCTTCCTATTTTCCGTTCACGGAACCTAGTGTTGAGATGGACTGTACTTGTTCGGTTTGTGGTGGAAAGGGTTGTAGAATTTGTAAAGGAACGGGTTGGATTGAGGTTTTGGGTGCCGGAATCGTAAATCCTAAAGTTTTGGAAATGTCGGGCATTGACTCTGAAACCTATTCGGGTATCGCTTTTGGTATGGGTGTAGATAGACTTGCTATGATAAAATTTGGTATTCCCGATATGAGATTGTTGTTTGAAAACGATTTGCGTTTCTTGGCGCAATTCAAGGATTAAGAGGAGGCAGATATGAAAGTACCTTATAGTTGGCTTAAAGCGTACGTAGACGTTGACGTTGCGCCTGAAGTACTCGCAGATAAATTGGTATCTGTCGGTTTTGAAGTAGAAGAAATTATTAGCCTTGCAAAAACTACTAACGTATATACATGTCAAATCGTTGGTATTGAAAAGCATCCTAATGCAGATAAATTGCAAGTTTGCGCTATTACCTTAAATGGTGTTGATAATTTGCAAATCGTAACTAACGCTAAAAATATAAAAGTAGGTGACGTCGTTCCCGTTGCGTTAGACGGTGCCGATCTTTGTGGTGGTATACATATCACGAAGGGTGCAATTAGAGGCGTTTCGTCGGACGGTATGTTCTGCTCTGGTGAAGAGTTGGGTGCAACTGACGCTGATTATCCCGGTGCAAGCGAGAATCTCGTTCTCGTCATGAGAGAAGGGGAACGCGTAGGTGTTGATATCAATGAAATTTTAGGCCGTGACGACGTAGTTTTAGACGTTTCCGTAACCGCAAATAGACCTGATTGTCAAAGCATTTTAGGAATTGCTCGTGAAGTAGCGGTGGTTTTGGGCAAAGAATTAAAACTTCCTTCTACTGATTACGTCGTAGAAAATGATGAAAGCACGGTAAAAGTTGAGATTAAGGATTATTCACTTTGCTCTCATTACATGGCAAGAGAGGTAAGAGATATAAAAATCGCACCGTCTCCCGAGTATATCCAAAAGAGATTGCGCGCAGTTGGCATTAGACCTATCAACAATATCGTAGATATTACTAACTACGTTTTGATAGAATTAGGTCAACCTATGCACGCTTTCGATAAAAAGTTCTTGGCGGGTGAACAGATTGTCGTAAGACGCGCCGAAAATGGTGAGAAAATCATTTCTTTGGACGGAAAAGAGAACGTTTTGAACGATTCTATGCTCGTTATATGCGATAGCGAGAAACCTTGTGCCGTTGCGGGAATTATGGGTGGATTAAATTCTGGTATTCAAGATGATACCACGGATATAGTTTTTGAGTCCGCGCGTTTTGCTCGTGATAATATTCGTAGAACTAGCAAGGCTTTAAATCTTCGTTCTGATTCATCTGCTCGTTTTGAAAAGGGTGTTGATTTTGCTCTTCAATCTTTTGCTCTAGATCGTGCATTATCTTTGATATGTGAGATGAATGCAGGTAAAATCATGGCAAATACCGTGGATTGTAAAGAAAAAGAGCGCGAAGCAAAGGTGATCAAAGTTCCAGTTAGTAAGGTAACTGGAGTCTTGGGTATTGAGATTGACGATAAATTTATTCTCGATATTTTGAACGGTTTGAATTTTGAAACCAAAATTGAGGACGGAATATTGACGTCCATTGTTCCTGGATACAGAGAGGACGTAGACGGTGCTAATGATTTAGCAGAAGAGGTTATCCGTTATTACGGTTACGAACATATAACTGCAACCTTGATGCCTCGAGCTGAACAAACTCTTGGTGGTAAGAGTGAGGCGCAAAAACGTAACGAGGCGTTAGTTAATAAGCTCGTTGGTTTAGGATATATGGAAACTACCACGTATTCTTTCATATCTCCGAAAGCGTTTGATATGATGAGATTGAGTGATGACAGTAGTTTGCGAATTGCTGCTAAGTTGCTTAATCCTTTAGGAGATGATTGGAGTATAATGCGTACGATTTTGACTCCAAGTATTCTAAATATCGTCGCTTTAAATAATAGCAAGAAGCTTGATAGTGGTAGATTGTTTGAAATTGCAAAGGTATTTAAGCCTGAAAGTTTACCCATGGTTAGTCAACCCAAGGAAACTAACACCTTAGTTTTGTGTGGCTTTGGTGAGGGTGAAGATTTCTTTAGTATGAAAGCTAGTGTGGAAGAAGTTGCGGAATGTTACGGTGTACGTGAACTCGAATTCGTGCAGAAAGTGTACGAATATCTCCACGACGGAAGATCTGCGGAAATTAAGGTTGGAGAGACTGTCGTAGGCTTTATTGGAGAAATTCACCCCGACGTTTCGGAGAACTTCTCTTTGTCTGGTAGAACGTACGTAGCGGAACTTGATCTTGATGAACTTGCAAAATTTAGTAAGGTTATTAAGTTTACGGCTATTCCTAAATATCCTAACGTGGAAAGAGATTTGGCGCTTATCGTTGACGAGGATTTGCCCGTTGGCAGTCTTTTGAAACATATAGCGAAATTTGACGCGCTTATCGAGGACGTATCTTTGTTTGACGTCTATCGTGGCGCGCAAGTCGAGAGTGGCAAGAAGAGCGTTGCGTTAAGTATTTCTTTCCGTTCTTTTGATCACACCTTAAAAGACGAAGAGGTTCAAAGCGTTGTTAACGGCATAATTGAATCTTTAGAAAAAACCTTTGGAGCAAAATTACGTTAAAATGATTAATACTGAAATATTGGCGCCTGCCGGAAATATTGATTCCTTGAAAGCCGCGGTTTTGTACGGGGCGGACGCCGTATATTTTGGTTTGTCAGAATTTAACGCAAGAATTAAAGCGGACAATTTTAATTTTGAAAATTTAGGCGAATGGGTGGATTTTTGCCACTACTATAACGTCAAAGTATATCTAACGCTAAATACGTTAATAAAACAAAGGGAATTGGATAGGCTTGCCTTGTGTATAAGGCAAGCTGTTTTGTGTAACGTTGATGCTTTTATTGTGACGGATATAGCAACGATTAAACTTTGTCAGGAGATTGCGCCTAATATTCCTTTGCATTTTAGCACGCAGTTTGGTATTCACAATTTAGAGGGTGCTAGACGTGCTTGTGAGTTGGGTGCAAAGAGAATAATTTTAGCAAGAGAAACACCGATTGATGAGATAAAACGAATCAATGACAATCTAGACGTTGAAATTGAGTGTTTCGTTCATGGTGCACTTTGCGTTGCGTTTTCTGGAAATTGTTATTTGAGTAGCCTTATTGATGGAAATAGCGGTAATCGTGGACGATGCAAACAACCGTGTAGAAAGATTTATAAATCAAGTTTAGGTGATGACAACGGTTATTATTTATCAACAAACGACTTGTGTTTGGTGAACCATCTCAAAGAACTTGAGTCGGCAGGCGTAGTTTCATTTAAAATTGAAGGCAGATTGAAAAGCCCTGAGTACGTAGCGTCGACAGTGTATGCGTATAGACGGGCGCTAAAGGGCGAGTTGTCTAGTCGTGATTTGGATAGAATAAAATCTACATACGCTCGCACGTTTAGCGATGACGGATATATCTTTGGCAAAAATGGCGGAATTATAAATAAAGATTTACAAAATAGCGCAGGTCTTGAAATTGGACAAGTTAAAAAAGTTAGCACGTTGAATAATGGGCTTAATAAAGTATTTTTTAGTTCCAAAGTAAAGCTTTCAAAAAATACGGGACTGAAATTCTTGTTTGAAGGACGTGAAGAAGGTGGTGCGACGCTAACGTCAATAGAGCAAGAGGACGGTTTGTACGTTGCTTATCTTAAAGCTAAAATTAGCGTTGGAGCAAGAGTTTGCGTTACGCAAAGCGTAGACGTTTTTTTAGAGTTAAAACCACGCGAGTTGAAGGTTTCCGTATTATTTGCGGAAAAATCATCTGGAGAGTACGAGTTAGTGCTCCATGACGATGAAATAAAAGTGAAGCGTACCCTTGCTTTTGATAAAACTGTTTTGAGTAATAAAGACAATCAGTGTGACGGAGTGGAAAAGGTTTTACGAAAGGGTAGTGCGCCGTTTGTAATTAGTGACGTTAAAATTGATCTATTATCTAATACGTTGATTCCTTTTTCTTTATTGAATAAGGAGAGAAAGGAATGTTTTGATAGTTTTAAGCGAGAAAAAATCGCGTACTACGACAAGGGTGCTGCAAAAACCATATGTTGTACCGAGAGTGTTTTAGAGAAACATGGCGACAAGAAAAAGGTTGCAGTCATTGTTGAATCTATAAAGGACTTGGCGCTACTAAATTGTGAAATTGATTGTGTTATATTTGCACCGAGTGAGTATAATTCTTTGGAAATAGGTGGGTTCTTTGAATCTATAGAAAAGCCTGTATATCTTGCAATACCTACGATTTTACGCCAAAAAGATATAAAAGTATTATACGAAACCATAGAAAAATATAACAATAAAATTGTTGGACTATTTGGCAATAATCCCGCTTTATCTACGCTTTGCGTTGATTTAGCTAAAGAAATTTTTTACGGTTGGGGCTTCAATGTCACAAATTCAATATCGAAATCTACCTTAATAGGTAATAAAGTGTTGTCCGTGGAGTTGTCGAGGTCGGAGTTAGAGTCTTTATACTCAAACGACACTTTCGTATATGCTTTTGGATATTTTCCTTTGATGACACTTGCACATTGTCCTAGTAAAGCTAATGGTCAGAATTGTAATAATTGCCTTTATAATCAAAAAGGTGAATTGAATTATTCCGATAAATACTCAAGTTTTTCTATTAAGCGCATTAAGGTGGATAACTGTTCTTTTGAATTACGCGACGACAAACCAATAGTGTTGTATGACGTTTTAAAGAGTGATATGAACGTAT
>JAFQWW010000035.1 GCA_017407285.1 Clostridia bacterium | reverse complement strand
GTAATGCGTACAAGTCGTCCATGCAAAACTCTTTTTTATCCTCTCCGTACACGAGATCGTTAAAGCAAGAATCCGTACCCAAGTGGCATGCAGGACCGTTTTTAATAACCTCTACGACTAACGCGTCTTTATCGCAATCAGCAATTATTCTAACTAATTTCTGATAGTTTCCACTAGTTTCGCCCTTTCTCCAAAGAGTTTTACGGCTTCTACTATAAAAACAAGTTTTGCCCTCTTTGATTGAGATTTCCAAACTTTCACGATTCATATACGCAACGGTCAAAACCTTTTTGGTATAAAAATCTTGAACAACTGCAGGTATTAAACCTTTTTCATCAAATTTTAATTCGTCTAAGTTCATATTATAACCTCACAGGTATATTCTTTTTATCTAGATATTCTTTCAAATCTCGTATTTTAACTTCCTTAAAATGGAAAATACTTGCGGCAAGTCCTGCGTCCACTCCTTTAATTTTGAAAAGTTCGCTAAAGTCTTCAATCTTGCCTGCGCCACCAGATGCTATAACGGGAATGGTAACGACGTTGCACAAATCTCGCAACATTTCTAAATCAAATCCGTTTTTAACGCCGTCCGTGTCGATACTATTCAAAACTATTTCGCCTGCGCCGTGGTCTTCGCCCCACTTTGCCCACTCAAGAGCGTTGCGCTCTGTATCAACTCTTCCACCTTTAGAAAATACGTGATACTCTCCACCAACGCGTTTTACGTCCATAGATAACACTACGCACTGATTTCCGTATTTTTTGGCAGACTCTTCTATTAATTTAGGATTTTTAAGCGCTCCGCTATTGACGGAAACTTTATCCGCACCAGAAGATAAAACGCGCTCAAAGTCCGAAACTTCGTTTATGCTTCCACCAACCGTCAACGGTATAAATATCTTACTTGCTACACGCTCCAAAACGTCGGTAAATAGCGGTCTTTTTTCCACGCTTGCCGTGATGTCGTAAAAAACTAATTCGTCCGCTCCTTCTGCGTTATAAAAGGTTGCAAGTTCTACGGGATCTTCTACGTCTTGAACGCCTTGGAAGTTTTTACCCTTAACCACTCTACCGTCACGGATATCTAAACAAGGAATTATTCTTTTAGTGATCATTTTGCCTCCGCTACGCGCAACACGTCTGCTAAATTCAATTTGTTCTCGTATATTGCTTTTCCAACTATTGCACCGTAAACCTTCATATCACGAAGTTTTTCGATTTCATTCATATAGGATACTCCACCTGACGCAGTGATCTTCAATCCGTCGATTTTGCTCAATACGGAATAAATTTCTAGATTGGTTCCACTCAACGCTCCGTCTTTGGAAATATCGGTGTAGATTACGTTTTCCACACCCTCGTCACGAAGAATTTTACAAAACTCTACTCCGCTCACACGACTTGACTCTAGCCAACCGTCAGTTGCCACGAAACCGTTCAAAGTATCTACGCCTACCGCTATAGCGGAGGAGTATTTCTTGACCGCCTCACGTCTAAATTCTGGGTTTTTAAGTGCAGACGTACCAAGTATAACGCGTTTCACACCAATAGAAAGATACCTGTCTATTCTATCAAAGTCGCGTATTCCGCCCCCTACCTCGACGAACATATCGGTTGCTTTTAATATCTCGGCTATTACAGAATAGTTTTCCGTTTTACCAGTTTTTGCTCCGTCTAAGTCTACAACGTGCAAATACTTTGCGCCCAATTCGTGAAAATTTCGAGCAACTTCTACTGGAGAATCGGAATAAACCTTTTGTTTATTATAATCGCCTTGGGTTAGTCTAACCGCTTTAGCGCCTATTATATCTATTGCAGGAAAAATATTCATACTATCCTCTATCTATCTCACAAAACGCTTTCAAAATCTTTAGACCAACTTCTCCACTTTTTTCGGGATGAAACTGTGCGCCGTAAACGTTTTTGCATTGAACTGCTGCAGTAACGGGAATACCGTACTGAGTCGTCGCAATCAAAGACTCACTACACGAAACTGCGTGATAGGAGTGAACGAAATAAACGTAGTCGCCCTCTTTTATATACTTAAAAAGCGGACTTTCATTACAAAATTTTAGGCTATTCCAACCCATCTCGGGTACTTTGTAATCGTATCCGTTTTTATCTAAATCACTCTTTAGGTCTTTAACGTATCCTTTTACAAAACCTAATCCTTCGTGCTCTCCATACTCGTAACTCTTCTCAAAAAGCATTTGCATGCCTAAGCAAATTCCAAGCAAAGGAGTGCCGTTATCTACCGCTTTTTTTATAACTGGAACTAATCCCGTTGCATCCAGTTTGGCTTTTGCATCCCCAAACGCACCTACTCCCGGTAAAATTATTCTGTCAGCACTTAATATGTCTTGAGGATCGGACGAAATCTTGGTTTCAACCCCTAAAAACTTCAAAGAAGAGGATAAACTAAAGAGATTGCCAACCCCGTAATCTACGATAACTAACATTATAATATCGTTCCTTTGGTGGAGGGAATTTCGTTCTTATATTCTTCGTCTATAGAAACAGCCTCTTTCAACGCTCTTGCAAGTCCCTTGAAAGTTGCTTCTATCAAATGATGACTATCCCCACCTTCTAATTGTTTTACGTGAATACACGCACCCATATTTCGGGACAATCCACATAAAAACTCACGTGCAAGTTCGGTATCAAACTCCCCGATTTTTTCTGCAGGCACGTTTAGATTATATCCCAAACACGCTCTTCCGCTTATATCAACGGCACACAACACCAAACTCTCGTCCATAGGAAGAATAAAACTACCGTAACGACGAATACCACGTCTATCACCCAAAGCCTTATCGAACACTCTACCTAACACGATGCCCGTATCCTCAACTAAGTGATGATAATCAACTTGAGTGTCGCCAACTGCTTTAACGGTTAAATCAAATCTACCGTGACGAGCAAACAACTCAAGCATGTGCTCCATAAAGCCACAGCCCATTTTTATATCGGCAACGCCCGTTCCGTCAAGATTGATACTAATCTCTACTTGGGTTTCTTTCGTGTTTCTTTTTTCACTAGCCGTACGCATAACGACCTCCACTATATAATTTTCTTAATTTTGTCTATTAGTACGTCCGTTTGTTCTCTCGTACCTATCGTTATTCTAACAAAATTTTCTACTCTGCCACCCTTAAAGTGACGAACTAAAACTTTGTTTGCTTTCAACTTCTCGTACAATTCTTCGCCCGATATCTTATCACTACCTGCGAGGATAAAATTGGACGCACTATCCGTCACGAAAAAGCCTAATTTTTTGAGTTCTTCTTTCAAATACTCTCTATTTTTAATAATTTCTCCACGACATTTATCAAAATATTCTTTATCTAAAAAGGCACCCGTTGCACCGGATAGCGTCACGCGATTGATATTGTAAGGGTTAAAACAATATCTAATTCTATTCAAATCTTTAATAATCTCCGAATTTGATATTGCAACGCCCAATCTTGCTCCTGCAAAGCTACGAGACTTGGACATAGTTTGAACGACCAACAAATTGTCGTAATCTTTTACAAGAGTTACCGCAGACTCAGTGCCAAAATCCACGTATGCCTCGTCAACTACGACAAGTCTATTGGGATTGGACTCTAAAAGGGCACGAATATCGCAAAGGGGTAGCGCTATACCCGTCGTCGCGTTTGGGTTCGCTAAAAACACCGTACCGAGTTTATCAAAATACTCCTCTACGTTTATCCTAAAATCTTGATCAAGAGGTAATACAATCACCTCTCTTTTGAACACTTTAGCGTACACCGGATAGAACCCGTACGTAATGTCTGCAAATACAACGCCGTTTGGACAAAATATTTGAAAACAAAAACTCAACAACTCGTCACTACCGTTGAAAACCGCTACGTTTTCAGACTTTAAATCATAAAATTTAGCAATTTCTGAAACGAGTGCTTTTGCCTCCGGATCGGGATATAAGTTGAGTTTTTCTAATTCCTCTTCCGCTCTTTCTATTGCCAACTTGCTTGGCGGAAAAGGAGATTCGTTGGTATTGAGTTTTATAAAAGAACTCAAATCTTGAGGTTGTTCACCCGGCGTATAGGTCGTAAGATCGTTTAGTTTTTCATCGTAAAATCTACTCATTTTAACCTCACTTTAATGCTCTCTGCATGTGCAGTTAGACCTTCACGCTCGGCAAAATCGTACACCCTTTCTCCAACCTTTTTCAATTCGTCCTCCGTGTAATACAAATAACTACTCTTCTTGACGAAATCGTCTACCGATAGAGGAGACGCAAATCTTGCCGTTCCTGACGTGGGTAAGGTGTGATTAGTTCCTGCAAAATAATCGCCCAACGCTTCAGGTGCGTAATTACCTAAAAATATTCCGCCTGCGTTTTCTACCATTTTCAGAGCACTAAATGGATCTTTAACGCAAAGTTCTAGATGTTCGGGCGCTACTTGGTTTGCTATATCCATTGCCTCTTTAAGGTCTTTTGCAACTATGATTTTGCCGTTATTTACGGAAACTTCGGCAATATCACGTCTAGATAACAACGCTAATTGTCTATCTACTTCGACTTTGACTTTTTCTGCAAAATCGTAACTTAAGCACACTAGATAAATTCCCGCTCTTTTGTCGTGCTCGGCTTGGCCTAAAAGATCGCTTGCTACAAACTCAACCTTTGCCGTGTCGTCTGCAACTATCAATATCTCGCTCGGTCCTGCTATCATATCGATATCAACTTGACCAAAGACTTGCTTTTTTGCCGTTGCAACGTAAGCGTTTCCGGGACCTACGATTTTGTCAACTTTCTTTATGCTTTCCGTACCGTACGCCATAGCAGCAACAGCTTGTGCGCCACCTATTTTGTACACCTTGTCTGCTCCAACGAGTTTGGCAGCCGCAAGAACGTTTTTATTCACCTTGCCGTCACGAGAAGGAGGGGTAATAATAACTACCTCGCGTACCCCTGCGATTTTTGCAGGTATTACGTCCATAAGCACGGTAGAAGGATACGCTGCCGTACCACCGGGAACGTATACTGCGACACGTGATAGAGGTCTAACGATTTGACCGAGTTTTATTCCATTTCCTTTCTCAATATCGTAACCAGTTTTTTTCTGTTTCAAGTGGTAGCACTCGATATTTTCCTTGGCTTGAGTTAAAGTTTGGATAAAATACTCGTCAACCTCACTATAGGCTTCCTCAATTTCCTCTTCAGATACTAATAACGAGTCAAGTTTTACTCCGTCGAATTTTTCCGTGAAAGAAAATACGGCTTCGTCACCTTTCTTTACGACTTCGCTAATTATCTGGCTAACTGCATTCTCAATTTCACGGTCGTAGCCTATCTCTACACTTTTATTTTTATAATCTTTTGCGTCTATTATCTCTATCATAACAATTCTTTTAATTTACTAACCGCTAACTCAATTTCTTCTTTTTTGAACTGATAACTTGATTTATTGGCAATAAGTCTTGCACTACTCTCCTCAACCGTTTCAAAGACTTCTAGTCCGTTTTCTTTTAAGGTCGTACCCGTTTCCACGATATCAACGATAACGTCGGATAGTCCTAATATAGGCGCAAGCTCAATGCTTCCGTTCAACTTTATAATGTCTATTTGACGGCTTTGGCTTGAGTAATATGCTTGAGTTACGTTGGGATATTTGGTCGCTACCCTCAAAGGCAAGCTTTTATCCTCCACGAAATCTTTTTTACCTGCAACTGCAAGTCTGCATTTTCCAAAGCCAAGATCTAACAATTCGTAAACGTCCGCCTCGCTTTCTAGCAACACGTCACGACCTACGACGCCGATATCAACTGCGCCCTTTTCTACGTATATTGCAACGTCAGATGGCTTTACCAACATATATCTAACACCGCTCTCTTTGCTTTCAAAAACGAGTTTTCTATTGTCCTCAAGCATTTCAGGACAAACGTAATTGATTTGAGCAAAAAGTTTGTAAACTTTATCTCCAAGTCTACCTTTTGGAAGGGCTATATTTAACATCTCTCTCCTCCCTTTGCTCTCGCAACCAAACCTTTATTAGCAATCTCGGATACCTTCACTAAGGTATCAACTACGTCACCTATTTTAACCTCGGTAACGTCGTCCTTTTCTACCTTTTTGAACGCGCGCTCCAATTCTTCGGTATAAATTGCAAAACCAACCGCACGTTTATCTTTACCAAAAGACTTTAGAAGATTGTCGTAACGACCACCTGCTAATAAAACCTTACTCAATCCTTCGACAAATCCTTGGAAAAGTATTCCGTTATAATAAGTCATGTCATTTATAACGGACAAATCAAGATTAACCTTTTCGATATCACCTAAAGAAGCAATAGCTTTCTCTATCGTTTCAAGTTCTTCAATAACGTCCGTGATAGTTAACTTATCTTCGTACTTTTTGAGCGTTAAGACTGCAGTCAAAATACCACAAGATAGACGAGCAAGTTCTTTTACCATAGTAATAGAGTCATCTTCAACTCCCGAATTTCTTAAAATACTTTCAAGTTCGTGAACGTTTTTATTCTTAATCTTTTCCAAGCACTCGTATCTGAGTTTATCGGAGAAACCTAAATAATCGAAGCACGCAGTCCAAATACCCGTATGGCCAATATTCAAAACGAATCTTTCGGACACTGCCTCCAAACTCTTAAATGCTAAAAATATAACCTCGGTCTCGGAGTACAACGCCTTACCGCCAATACACTCCAAGCCTATTTGATTTATCTCTCTATATTCTCCGTTATCTGCACGATATACGTTTTCCACGTAGAAAAATTTGCACTCGTCATCGTCCTCTCTCACGCTATTTACGATACTAATAGTAACGTCGGGTTTTAGCGCTAACAATCTACCTTTTTTATCATTAAAGGTCAATATACCTTCACTCTTTAAAAAGCCCTTATGTTCACGATAAAGATCGTACGGTTCAAACTTTGCCATACGATATTTTACGTATCCGTAACGCTCGTACAAATCACGTAATTTTATAGGAATTTGTTCGACTTCAGAAAGTCTTGTGAGTATGTTTTTCAAAAACTCCACCTCTTAATAATATTATTAAATTATAATAACATATTTTTATATATATATCAATAATTTTACCTATAAAAAGTCAAAATAAAAAACGGAGCAGTTACAAAAAACCGCTCCGTTAGTGAGTTTTTATTTAAACGTCAAGTTTCATATCACCAAACTTAATCCAACCTTTCTTTCTCATAAATTCGCTTATGACAAGATTCAAGACTATAGGCAATACGAACATACACAAAACGAGTCCTAATATACCCGTAAAGTCCATAGTTGTCACGTCGATAATACCAAATACACCAACCAAACCACTAGTACCCATACCACCACCAGCGGCAGTACAACAGAGTTTGAAAACGCAAGTAGACAAAGGTCCGCATATAGCACTAGATATAATCATAGGTAGCATAATGACAGGTTTTTTCATAATGTTCGGGATCTGCAACATACTAGTTCCCAAACCTTGTGCAATAAGCCCACCTACCCCGTTCTCACGATAACTTGCGACTGCAAATCCTACCATATGGCACGCGCATCCTACCGTTGCTGCACCACCTGCAAGCAAAATATACGGGTTATCAGACACCGTTGCCGCAACCGATAACCATATTGCAGCGGACGAGGTCGGCATAGTAAGCAATACACCCATTATAACCGCGATAACTATACCCATAATAAACGGCGTTGCTTCGGTAGCGATAGCAATAAGGTTGCCTAGTTGTCCTACCAACCAGATAAAGGGATATGCTACGAAAACGCCTGCAAAAGCAATAATCATCGTGCCAAGAGGAACTAATATAATATCAAGTTTAGTCTTTCCTGCATACAACGAAACTAACTCAACGACAAGCAAGGTTACGACGTAAGCCCCGATAGGGTTACCGGGAACGCCCCAACCTAATTGAGTAAACGGTGCTGCATCTATCATCAATTTATCTGCAAACGCGCCTATCATACCCGCAACACCGGCGGAAAAAATCAATAACTTATGCTTAACCAAGGCGTGAGCAATACCAACGCCTATACCTGCACCCATTAAAGATTTTGCAATACTTGCAATAGTCGCAAGGGTTTTTCCAACGTAATTTTCTCCTATCCAAGATGCAATCAAAGATAGAATTGTTCCTGCAATCAAGGTTACGAAAAGTCCTTGTGCCATACCCGAAAAAGCATCGATAAACCAACGTTTTGCGTACTTTTTCACTAAGCTTTTAGCCGTACACGTTTTACCTACGTTTTCCATTTTTTCTTCCATCTTTTTACTCCTCTTATAGTTGTATAAAAAAATATTGAACTTATTATATACC
>JAFQWW010000034.1 GCA_017407285.1 Clostridia bacterium | reverse complement strand
GTTACAAGTATAGGTTATAATGCTTTCAAGGGTTGTACTTCGCTAAAAAGTGTTGATATTCCCGAAAGTGTTACAAGTATTGAAAATTATGCGTTTTATAATTGTACCGCATTGGAGATAATTAGCTACAATGCAAAAAATTGTGCAAATTTAGTCGCTTACAATAATGTGTTTTCTAATGCAGGACAAAATGGAACAGGTATAAAGGTAACGGTAGGCAAGAATGTAAAAAAAATTCCTGCAAATTTATTCAATCCAGCACCATATGAAGTGTCCTCATATGTACCTAAAATCATAAGCGTAGAGTTTGCAAAAGGGAGCGTTTGTGAATTTATAGGATATAATGCGTTCTATAAAAATAGCAAGCTAAATAGTATCGTGATTCCTGATAACGTAGTATATATAGAAGATAGTGCATTTGCTAATTGTAGCTCGCTTAAAAGTGTAACTATTGGAAGTAGTGTAACTAGCATAGGAGATCATGCATTCTATGGGTGTAGCGCTTTAGAAAATATATATTTTAATGCGGTAAAATATGCAGATTTGCAAGGTGGTAATATTTCTCCATTTGCTGGCACAGGCTCCAAGAAAAGTGGCATGAATGTTACGATAGGCAAGAATGTGAAGAAAATTCCTGCATACTTGTTTAGTAATTATTACAACGGCTCGCGTGGAATTAATCTTACAAGTGTAAAATTCGAAACAGGAAGTGTGTGCGAGAGCATAGGAGATTTAGCATTCAATATGTGTACCACGCTAAAGGCTGTCACCATCCCTAATAGTGTAACGAGCATAGGATGCGCTGCGTTCAATGGGTGTGAATTGCTTTCACTCATTACTATCCCTAATAGTGTAACGAGCATAGGAGATCATGCATTCTATGATTGCACTTCTCTAAACTCTATTACTTATAACGGAACAAAGAATCAGTGGAACGCCATTAGTAAAAGTTCACCGTGGAACAATAGCGTCCCTGCAGACTACGTTATATGTAGTGACGGACAGGTTAGCTTGTAGTCCGCATAGTTTTGTGTGACTAGTTAATTATCTTCCGTATTGTAAAACTATGATAGTTAAAAATCGACAAGTTTTTCTAAACTTGTCGATTTTTACTTATTCACTTTTCACTAACTCCCATTCTTTACTTTTTCACTCTTCACTTTTTCCTTTTCCCTTCTATCACGGCACAGTCGCGTATATCATTAATGCAAAGCATTGAAGGTTATCAAAACGGAGTTTTAGAAAATTAAAGTTGATTATTATTGCAAAAAAATTCCCGATAGGTCTTTATTTTTTAATATATTTATGTTATAATTAACGTGGTATATTATGATGACCAAAAATTGATAAGAGGTTTAGGATTTTGGCAAAGAATTACGTAGCAAAGGATATTCAGGTTCTTGAAGGTTTGGACGCAGTTCGTACCCGTCCCGGTATGTATATCGGCACGACGGGCAGTAAGGGACTCCATCATATTTTGTGGGAGATAGTTGATAACGCTATTGACGAGGCGGCTAACGGGTTTGCTACCCAGATTGAGGTTACCTTATACGCAGACGGACAAGCGAGCGTTTACGACAACGGTCGTGGTATTCCCGTTGACAAGCACCCCAAGCTTGGCATATCGGGTGTTGAGGTAGTATTTACCCAACTCCACGCGGGCGCAAAGTTCGGTAACGAGAACTACGGTTTTTCGGGAGGACTTCACGGTGTTGGCGCATCCGTCACGAACGCTCTATCACGTCATTTGGCCGTAGAGGTTTATAAAGATAACAAGACTTATATAAAAGAGTTTGAAAGTATAGAAGAGAAGGGCAAGGTTAGATCGGGTATATCCAAAGGACCTTTGACCGTCAAAGAAAAAGCCAAGAAGAAATCGGGTACTTTCGTCAAGTTTTTACCCGACAATAGAGTGTTTGGAGAGGAAAGTTTTTCTTACGACGTTATAGCAAAAAGACTTCGTGAACTTGCTTTCTTGAACGGCGGTATTAAGATAATTCTAAAGACCGAGCGACCGGAAGACACTATGACGGGCAAGCCCGAGGAACAAGTATACGAATACAAGGGTGGTATTTCGGACTTCATTTTGTACATGAACGCCGAGAAAACCCAACTCAACCAACCTATATTTATAGAGGATAAGAAACAAAACTTCGAGGTAGCGGTAGCCCTTCAGTACACGGACGGATACACTGAAAATATCTTCTCCTACGTCAACAATATCCCGACTACGGAGGGTGGCACGCACGAAACGGGATTTAAGACGGCATACACCAAGGTTATGAACGACTACGCTCGTAGCCGTAACCTTTTGAAAGAAAAAGACGCAAACCTTTTGGGCGAGGATTTTCGTGAAGGTTTGACTGCAGTTTTGACCGTTAAAATGCAAAACGTACAGTTTGAAGGTCAGACCAAGACCAAACTTGGTAACGTGGAGACCAAAACTTTGGTAGAAAACGCAGTAACCCAAAGACTCCAAGAATATCTTCAAAAGCAATCTACCCATTCTATAGCCGATAAGATAATACAAAAAGCCTTAGATGCAGCGCGCGTGCGCCAAGCAGAAAAACACGCAAAAGAGGTTGCAAGAAAACAAAACGGTTTAGGCGCGTCCGCATTGGTAGGAAAACTCGCATCTTGCACTAGCAAGAAAAACGAACTATGCGAACTCTTTATCGTTGAGGGTAACTCTGCAGGCGGTACTGCAAAGCAAGGAAGAGATAGCAAATATCAAGCAATTTTACCTCTTCGTGGAAAGCCTCTAAACGCCGAGAAAAAACACATAGGCGAGATATTGGATAACGAAGAAATTCGCCTTATCATCAGTGCGCTAGACGCAGGTTTTGACGACACTTTTGATAGTAATTCCTTGCGTTATCACAAAGTAGTTATTTTAGCGGATGCCGATCAAGACGGTGGACATATCCGTTCCATTCTTTTGACTTTCTTCTTTAGATATATGAAACAGCTCATATTAGACGGTAACGTTTATATCGGTATGCCACCTTTATACAAACTTACCAAAAAGGGAGAAGTGCATTACGCATACGACGACATTGAGCTTGAAAAAATGCTCGCAAAACTCGGCAAATGCGAATTGCAACGATACAAAGGACTTGGCGAGATGAATCCCGAACAACTTTGGGAAACCACTCTCAATCCTCAAACCCGTAGACTTATGAGGGTAACTATAGAGGACGCAGCGGAAGCGGAGAAGATGATATCCGTATTGATGGGCTCTAATATAGAAGCAAGAAAGAATTATATAAACGAGCACGCAAACTTCAACAAGGGCGATAAGTTCGCAGAATTGATATAGAGGTGAGTTATGAAAGAGAATAAAAAGTTAAATCAACAAAACGAACCCCAACACGAACTTATCTTAAGACCTTTGGAAAACATTTTGCATGACTCTATGATGCCGTACAGTGAGTACGTCATTTTGGATAGAGCGTTGCCGAGGGTAGAGGACGGATTGAAACCCGTTCAAAGAAGAATACTCTACTCTATGCTTGAATTAGGTCTAACTCCGGATAAGCCTCATAGAAAATCCGCGCGTATCGTGGGAGATTGTTTGGGTAAATACCATCCTCACGGAGACACCTCTGTCTACGACGCTATGGTTAGACTTGCCCAACCTTTCAATATGCGTATGCCTCTTGTAAACGGTCACGGAAACTTTGGTTCTCCCGACGGTGACGGAGCGGCGGCTATGCGTTATACGGAGGCTAGACTAGAACCTCTTGCTATGGAACTCTTGCGTGATTTGGACAAAAACACGGTAAATTGGAGCAAAAACTTTGACGATACTCGTGACGAACCCGACACCTTGCCCGGAAGATTTCCCAACCTTTTAGTCAACGGTGCAAGCGGTATAGCGATAGGTCTAGCAACGAGTATTCCGCCTCACAACTTGGGCGAGGTTATAGACGGAACGGTTGCGTTAATCGACAACCCCAACACCACTTTGATAAACCTTATGAAGATTATCAAAGGACCGGATTTCCCGACCGGTGCGTTCGTAACGGGGGGAGAAGAACTTTTCTCGGCGTACAACACGGGACGTGGTAAACTTATAATGAGAGCAAAATACCACGTTGAAGGCGGTGACGGTGAGAAAAAACAAATCGTTATTACCGAAGTTCCCTATCAAGTGGATAAGTCCGCTATGCTTATGAAGGTTAGGGACTTGAGAGAGAGCAAAAAAGAACTTTTCGGTTGTATTACGGACATCGTGGACGAGAGCAACCGCGAGGGTATGCGCGCCGTAATTAGACTTAAAAAAGAGGCGGATGTTGAAAAGGTAGTACAAGGTTTGATGAAATACACCAACATGCAGACCACGTTTGGTGTAAATATGGTAGCTATTGCAGGGGGCAAACCCAAGCAAATGGGTATCATAGAGATATTGAAATATTACATAGACTATCAGCGTGACGTTATAGTAAGACGAACCAAGTTCGACCTTGACAACGCTAAAAAGCGTATGCATATCTTGGAAGGCTTGCTCATTGCTATAAAGAACATAGACGAGGTAGTCAAAATCATTAAAACTTCGTCCTCGACGACGGAGGCAAAAAAGAGACTTCGTGCAAGATTTGAGTTGTCTGAAGAACAAGCGCAAGCCATTCTCGACATGCGTTTAGCGCGCCTCACGAGTTTGGAGGTAAACAAACTCATAGACGAGATAAACGAACTCAAAAAACTTATTGCCAAACTTACCGCTATACTTGGATCTAAAAAACTCCAAATGGAAACGGTCAAGGACGAATTATTAGCCATCAAAAAACAGTTCAAATCGGAAAGACGCACCAAAATCATTTCAAGTTTTGAGAAAATGGCTATGCCCGTTGAAGAGGAAAAACCCGACAAAAAAGAGGGTATACTTTGCGTAAACTGCGACGGACACGTAAAACTCGTACCGACTAAAAACTATTCTATGGCATCAACTAACGCAGGCGATTGTACGAGAAACGAACTAACGCCTATAGCACTCAAGGTGCAAGACGGAGATAATCTTTATTTCTTTACCAATAAAGGTAATTGCGTTAAACTTGCCTTAGATAAACTTCCCGACGGCAAGTGGAGGGATAAAGGTCTACCGTTAGGAAAGATAGTAAGCCTAGAGGCTGACGAGAGAGCGGTTTCCGTCATAGTTGGAGAAGGTGGCAAAAAGATAGAGGGAGAACTCTATTTCTACTCCGCAAACGGTATGGTAAAGAGAGGAAAAGGAGAAGATTACGACGTTTCCAAACCCGTTTACCAAGCGTTTGGCTTAAAAGACGGAGATAGTTTGCTGGGCGTGGAAAAGGTTATGGAAAACACCACTATATTCTTTGGCTCGGCAACCGGTATGTGCTTAAACTGCGAAACCACGGATATTCCTTTGCAAGGCAGAACGGCAGGTGGCGTAAAGGGTATGAATTTGTCATCTGGCGACAAGGTCTTGTACGCATTCCAGATAGATACCGAGGGAGAAGTCGTAGTAGTTGGCGAAAACGGCACGGCAAAGAGAGTGTTGAGCATTGATATTGATGAATCTGCGCGCTATAGAAAGGGCTTGAAAATTGCGGACAACAAGCAAATTGGACGAATAGTTCTATATTCTTTCGTAAAACACCCCTACGAGATCGGAATAATTGATCAAGAGGATCAAACTTGGGGATTCAATACCGAAGAAATTGATATCGTGGACGGTAGAGCGTCTAAAGGCAAAGGTTTAGTTAAGAGCAAAGGATTTAAGATAAAACTTTGTTGCGTACATCACGGAAAACTTAAACAATAGGAGAGCGTATGTTAACTCAATTACAAAAAGATAGTATTAAGAAACTTTACGGTGACAAACAGTACGATATGCAAATATCTCGTTACGAGGATATAGCGCAGTGCTTTGAGGATAAATACGGCAAGGATTATATCTTCGTTTCCGCGTCCGGTAGAATAGAAATTTGCGGAAATCACACCGATCATCAACACGGCAGAGTTTTGGGCGCAGCTATTGACCTTGACACCGTATGTGCGGTTAAAAAGGAGGACGGAAAGGTAGTTATGGATAGCGAGGGCTATCCTCCCGTCGTTTTCGACACTCAAAAATTAGATAAGGTTAAGAGTGAAGAGGGCTCATCTACCGCACTCATAAAGGGCGTATTGAAATACCTATCCGACAAAGGTTATAAGGTTGGAGGATTCGTTGCGCTTGCAAAAAGCAGGGTGTTTAAGGGTGCAGGCGTGTCAAGTTCGGCTTCTTTCGAGATTTTGATAGGTAAAATTATCTCCGTTTTGTATAACGAGGACAAAATCACCCCTATCGAACTCGTTTTTGCAGGTCACTATGCTGAAACCGAGTACTTTGGCAAACCTTGCGGACTTTTGGATCAATCCATGATAGCTATGGGCGGTATAAACTATATGGACTTTATCGATCCTGCTAATCCCGAAATTTTGAATATGCAACCCGATTTGTCCGATTATAGCGTTATGCTTATAAACACGGGCGGAGATCATAGCGATTTGACTCACTGCTACGCAGACGTTAAAATCGAGATGATGGAAGTTGCTAAATACTTTGGAAAAAGCGTACTAAGAGAGGTTGACGAAAAAGAGTTTTTCCAAAAATTAGGGGACTTGAGTCGTAAAGTATCGGGACGAGCTATTCTTCGTGCAGAGCACTTCTTCTCCGAAAACGAGAGAGTTCTTCGCGCAAAATGCGGACTAGAGCGAGGGGACAACCAAACCTTCTTTGATTGCTTGAACGGTTCCGGGGAGAGTTCGTATAAACTTTTGCAAAACTGCTACGTTGGTGGCGAAGTTGCGCAGAGAATACCCCTAGCATTATTTATGGCAAGCAAGATGAAAGGTGTCGTGGCTCGTCGCGTTCACGGTGGTGGATTTGCAGGTACCGTGCTTATTTTCGTTGAGAATAGCGAACTAGAGAATTTGAGAGAAAAAGCGATTGAGGTTTTCGGGGACGAGAACGTATATTGCTTGAATATAAGAAATCAAGGAGCAGTTTCTTTTTAATGAAAAACGAATTAAAACTAAGTTTATACCTAACCTCTTTAGTTTTCATTATCGTAGGCGCTATTTTGGGATTAGAAAGTTTTGGGGCGTTTGATATAGGTTTTACAAAAATTTGGGTGAGCACGCTTTTGTGCGAAGCCTCCGTTGCCTTTTTGGTAGGTGAGTTCGTGAGTAAATCTAAACTCGTGATATACACCCCTATATGGACGTTTTTTGCAGGACTTATATTAGGTTTGATAAACTTGGGAATATTTGAATTTACATCCATTTGGCCCATTATACCCTTTGCTATATTTTTGAGTATGGCGTTATCTGCTCTTGTTAGACGAGAAAGCGTTATATTGAGTGAAATAGGTCTTTGGGGCGTTGGGTTGAGCATCATTTTGTTGTGTGCAACGCTATTTGATATCTTCCAATACGTATTACCCGTTGGTTTGATATTAGTGGGTGTTAGCGTGGTAATTAGAATTTCTATAAAGAAAAAAGAAGGATACAAAATACCCTCCATATCTATAGAGGAGAGAAAAAAAGAAATACTAAATTCAAACGAAGAGGTATAACTATGAGAAATTTGAGCTTATTGACTGATTTGTATGAACTTACTATGATGTACGGTTATGTAAAGGCTGGAATGGATAAGAGAATTTCCGTATTCGATATTTTTTTCCGTCCTACGTCCGACATGAGTTACGCCGTAGCTTGCGGACTTGAACAAGCCATTGACTACGTGACGGGTATGCATTTTGAGGAGGAAGATATTGAATATCTTAGAAGCCTTAATTTGTTTGACGAAGATTTCTTAACCAAACTTAAAAACTATAAGTTTAGTGGAGATATCTACGCTATCCCCGAGGGTACGGTAGTTTTCCCTAGCGAACCTTTGATGACGGTCAAGACCACCTTGTTTGAAGCCCAACTTATAGAAACGGCGCTACTTAATATCATCAATCATCAGACCTTGATTGCAACCAAAGCAACTCGAATTACAAACGCTGCGCAAGGCAAACCCGTTATGGAGTTTGGACTTCGTCGCGCGCAAGGTCCGGATGCAGGTATCTACGGTGCGCGTGCCGCTATGATAGGCGGATGTTGTGGTACGAGTAACGTATTAGCAGGCGAGATGTTCAACGTGCCCGTACTTGGTACGCACGCCCATAGTTGGGTAATGAGTTTTTCGGACGAGCTTACTGCTTTTCGCGCCTACGCCGAACTATATCCCGATGCGTGCACGCTTTTAGTCGACACTTACGATACCTTGAAGAGTGGCGTACCTAACGCAATAACGGTATTTAAGGAATTAAGAGCAAAAGGACACAAACCCGCAGGCATTAGAATAGATTCAGGTGACTTGGCGTATCTAACTAGAAAGGCTAGAAAAATGTTGGACGAAGCGGGATTTGAGGATGCAAAGATTTGCGTATCAGGAGATATCGACGAACACGTTTTGACCTCGCTTGCATTACAAGAAGCGTGCATAGATAGTTATGGAATAGGGACTAAACTCATAACCTCTCATTCTCATCCGAGTTTAGGTGGCGTGTACAAACTTGCAGCCATTGAAAACGACGAGGGCGAGTTAGTTGCTAAGATGAAAATATCTGACACTGCGGAGAAGATTACTAATCCGGGCTTTAAGACCGTGCTTAGAATATACACGGAAGGCCGTGCGGCAGCCGATTTAATTGCCCTCCGTGACGAAGAGTTTGACGAGAGCAAACCGTTGACTCTTTTCCACCCCGTGGAGACTTGGAAGAAAACCACCTTTACGGATTATAAGATAAAGGATATAACGGTAAAGATTATAGATCAAGGAAAAGTCGTATACGATTTCCCCGACGTTAAGGATATTATAAAATACGCAAAAGAGTCCTTTTCCGAGTTTTGGGCAGAGTACAAACGACTTGCAAATCCCCACATTTACAAGGTCGACTTATCGGATAAACTTTACGAACTCAAGAAGAGCTTGTTGCGTGAAACTCACAAATAGACCTAAAGATATAAAATTTAGCCTAAAACGACAAAATTATAATCGTTTTATCCGTTATAATTAAGTCGTTAGAGGAGGTAGTATGTCTAAATTTTCCATAAAAAGAAAGGGTTATTGCGTTGAAGAGGTTGACGGGTTTATTGACAAACTCCTATCTCTCACCGAAAGTAAACTTGAGCAACAAAGCGAGCGCATAAAGGAATTGAAGGAAAGAATACGCGTATTGGAAGAGGAAAAACGCGAATTCAAAGCCAAGGAAGGAAGTGTAAGTACGGCTTTATGCGAGGCAGTTCGTCGCGCGGACGAGATAGATAACGCAAGCGAGATCCGATACACCTTAGAACTCCAGAGATTGAACCAGTTTAGGCGGAGATTTTCAGAATACGTCGAGCGTATGAAGAACGAGGACGTCATAAAGGTGGATACGGAAGAATATCTTGTTTTTTTGTGCGAACTTGAAGAAGAACTTGAGTCCGTTATGGTGGACGAACTCAATATGGAAAAGAATTCATTACCCGTGGAGAGCAAAGATGAAACGGAGAGTGAAGAGAAAACTAACGGATTTGATTTACAAGAAGCCTTGACACCTAAAGAGTCGTTAGAAGAGATTTGTAAAGAACTTGGACTTTTGTAAAATGGCTATTATTAAACTTTTGAAAAACATGCTTTTATCCAATAAACCCCTTCGTGCCGTTAAGGTTTCTAAACCTTACAAAACGGTATTATACGATAAGGTTGCAGATAGCGATAGACTTGATCGTGGGGAGATAAGTGATAGAGCAAAAAACTTTATCGATGCGGTGAGATTGGACGATCTCACCGTTCTTCATTCCGCCGTGATTGTGGAAAACGGGGTAGTAGTTGGGGAGTATTACGATGAATACCTAGATAGTCGCGCCTATCACGAAGCCTATTCTATGAGTAAGACCTTGGTGTCTTTAGCAATAGGGGTGCTAATTGGCGAGGGAAAACTCAGAGTAGACGATAAGGTTTGCGAAATTTTGGACCTCACATCACGTGGAATAAAAGCAAGGGGAGAATATCTAAATTTAACTATAAAAGACCTCTTGACGATGAAGAGTATGTCGAGTTTCAACGAGTTTCAAGCTATTCCCACAAGTCAAGATTGGCTACGCGACTTTTATAGAGCCAAGAAGAAAAAAGGGGAGTTTGACTACAACTCTCTAAATTCCTACGTTTTATCCGCAGTCGTTCAAAAAATATCGGGGGTTAGGTTATCACAGTTTTTGAAAGTTAAAGTCTTCGAGCCCCTTGGAATTAGACGATACTTTTGGGAAGAAGAAAAAGGCGTGGATAAAGGCGGTTGGGGACTTTATGCGCTTTGTGAGGATATGGCAAAACTTGGACTTCTCGTTTTGAATAAGGGAAAATGGCGGGGAGAACAGTTAGTTCCAAAATCCTATATAGAGGAGATGACCAAGGCACACTCAAAAGCTCCGAGTCGATTGGGAGATTATGATTACGGCTATCATTTGTGGGTACACAGAGAGGAAAACGTACTATTGTTTAGTGGTATGTTAGGTCAAAACGTCTTTATATTCCCCGACAAAAACGTCGTTGTGGCGATAAACGCAGGAGGCGGAGATATCTTCCAACGCTATCCCGTGTACGATATGGCAAAGAGGGTATTTTGTGACGGAGAAGAATTAAAAGTCGTAGAGAGAGAAAAAGATAGTGGATATAGTTTTGAGTTTGACGGCGAATATAAACTAGCAAAACCCGCGCGAAAGATAGGAATTTTACCTTTGACTCGCTCCGTTATGGCGAATAATTATAGAACGGGAATAGATAAGATATCGGTTCAAGTTAAAAGCGGAAAATTCGTAATACAAGGTGCTAATATCCCGATCAAAGTCGGGGAAAAAACTCGCTTCGATTTGTCGTGGGGTGGGGAGATATACGCGTGCATTAGTGGACTGGAGTACTTGGAGGGTAAAGCGTTGCTCGTATTGTCTTTCCCTGAGACCGCAGTTCGACGTTTCTTTGAGTTTGATATTAAAAATCAAAAAATTAGAATTTACGAAACTCCGATTTTGGATATATTAAATAGCGGAGTGGATATGGCGTGCGAGGCTTTAGGAAAAGGACTTAAATCACGTTTGTTGAGAAAAATGTATAACTCTAAGTTTTTGAGAAAGAGAATAAATAGGCTCGTGAATTTTGAAACTAAAATAATTAATATAAAGTAGTTGATTTTCTTTTACTTTTGACCAAAACTATATTATAATAAATATCGTTATTCAAATGGAGGCAAAAGATGCATTCGGAAATTGCTACTAAAAAATCAAGAGTTTACGACGGCAAAGTCGTCAAATTAGACGTTGACGAAGTCGTTTTGGAAAACGGAAAATTCGCAACGCGCGAGGTCGTTCGCCACACGGGAGGCGCAGCAGTACTTGCTATAGACGACAACCAAGAAATGTACTTGGTTCGTCAGTTTAGATATCCTTACGGGGAGGAAATGCTAGAGATTCCCGCAGGCAAATTAAATGAAGGCGAAGATCCTTTAAGTTGCGCTAAACGCGAACTTTTAGAAGAAACTGGACTTATTGCCGAAAAATGGGAATTCGTTGGTGCGTTTAGACCGTCTCCGGGGTATACGGATGAGAAGTTGTACGTATATATTGCAAAAGAATTGTCCGAAAAAGAACAAAATCTTGACGACGACGAGTTTTTGGACGTTGTGAAGATGAAGGCTATAAAGGCGATGAAGATGATAGAAAAAGGAGAGATTACGGACGCTAAGACCGTTATCGCAATCTACAAATACGTCACCGAAATGTAAGAGAAAACCTGCTATACGCAGGTTTTTTTGTTTAAAAAAAAGCCTCGAAAACCGAGACCTTTATTCAACGAGTTGGGAATATAGCATAGCGTACACTTGAGGTGCGTTCTCCTTCCAGTTTTGGAAAATCCATTTAGCTTTGTGCCTATCGGGAACGACCATCTTAATCTCAAGTACGGGTTGGGCAGGTTCTATAATTCTAAGCATAACGGTATACGAGCCGTCGGGATTTTTTCTATAGTCGCTAAAATACTCTTGACGTTTTCTATAGCGAAGTCTATTTTCTTTTGTGAAATTGGTAATATCCTCACGAATGGAGGAGGGGATACGAATAAAAAAGTGCGCAAGACAAACTCTGCCGTCTGGAGTAATGGTGTACAATGGACCGGTCTGCGCGTTTTGAGAAGCGACGTAAACGAATCCCGCATCTACTAGTTGAACCAAGGTTTCTTTGCATTCCAAATAGTTCGGAATCCAATCGTTATCCGAACTGCAAAGTTCTACAAGCGTTTCTTCGCTTATAGGTATTTCCATTTTTTCAAAAACAAAAAGAAGTATCAGTTTGTTTTGTGTGGAGTCTTGGTGCATAGTGTCCTTTTAGTCGACAAAACGCTACAACGTCTAACACGTTGTAGCGAAGAGTCAAAGTAAATTTTTCTTTCGTGTTATTCTACAATAAAGGGTTTGAGTTTAGCGAGGATTTCGTCGCAATCGTCTGCATAAATTTCAATGACCAAAGGTTTAGAAAGGTCAAGAGAGAAAATACCGAGAATAGATTTTGCATTAACTACGAAGCGTCCGCTTCTGATGTCGATATCGTGATCAAATTGTTCGGTGATATGTACGAAATCTTTAACGTTCTCTGCCGTCTTTAAGTTGATTTTTGCTGATTTCATTTTAATCCTCCTTTTGCGTTATGAAATAATTATAATATACTATAAGAAAAAATGCAAGTGCTATTCAAATTTTTTCCTATAAATCGATAAATTAAAGATTATCTTTATAATCTCTAGGGGACAAACCTGTTATGGAGTGAAATTTTTTGGAAAAATATACGTAATCTGCGTATCCACAAAGGTTGGCAATTTCCGATAAAGAGAGGGAATATTTGTGGATATCTATTAGGTGTCGAGCGTGCTTTATCCTAACGTCGCAAAGAAATTGGCTTGGCGTTTTTCCGGTCAATCTTTTAAACTGCGCGCGTATATAGTCCTCTGCATACCCACAGTCACTCAATAGTGAATTTGGTGAAAGAGCGGTGTTTGAAAAATTCTCTTCAATGTTTTTAATAATTCCGTTAACGACTCGACCTACGTTGTCCTCCGTTTTAAGGTTTTGGATTAAAAAATACATATACGCATCACACAATGCCTTTAGATATTCTTCATTCTTAAATCGGTTTTCATAGATAAGTTCTAATAATTTTCCACCTTCTCTTTTTTCGTTGTCCGAGAGGATAACGGCGTGAGAAAGATTGAGGATAGGGGAAAAGTTGCCGTGTACGTATAAAGACTTGAGACTGTCGATACATTTAGTTCCGTGAAAACTATTAGAAGGAATTATAGCAACGTCACCCGCTTTTATATTGTATACCTCTCCCTCAACGCAGAGCGTGCCCAAACCACTAGTATACGTGATGATCTCATAATCCTCGTGCTTATGCATAGGATAACGATCTACACTCGCGTATTCCGTTTTGTTTATTAAAAATGACATAGTTCACCTCTTCTATAGTATATCATAAATCTATCTTTTGTACAAGTTTATTTATCTTAACTAATAACATTATTTAGAGTTTGATGATATAATAGAGGATACAAGGTGATAAGATGCTTTTTACGAAACGAGATTTAGTCAAAATAATAGTACCACTTATGATAGAGCAAGCACTAGCGGTTACGATAGGCATGCTCGATTCCGTCATGGTATCGACTGCGGGTGAGAGCGCGGTGTCCGGCGTGTCCTTGGTGGATTCTCTAAATTTATTGTTGGTATATATATTTTCCGCTTTAGCAGGCGGGGGTGCAGTAGTAATATCTCAACTATTAGGTCGACGAGATTTAGAATCAGCTAGAGAATCGTCTAAGCAACTCGTTTGGGTAGTAGGCGTGGTATCCACCTTGATTGCAGTGCTGTCTTTAGTGTTTAGGTTTACGATCTTAAATCTCGTTTTTGGGAAAATAGAGCCTGACGTTATGGCAAACGCGAGCGTTTACTTTTTGTATACCGCTATGAGTTATCCGTTTTTAGGATTGTATAACGCAGGTGCTGCAGTATTTCGTGCGATGGGGGATTCAAAAACCTCTATGTACACCTCTCTCGTGATGAATTTATTAAACGTAGGGGGAAATGCTCTTTTAATATTCGTATTCAATATGGGCGCGGCAGGTGCGGCAATCGCTACTTTGTTTTCAAGAATAGTGGGTGCTATCGTTATGCTTGTCCTTTTGAAAAACAAAAAGAGGGAATTGTTCTTAGATAGGATATTTCACTATAAACCTAATTTTAAGCTTATAAAACGCATATGCGGTATCGGCATACCTAACGGGATAGAAAACGGTATTTTCCAACTAGGAAAGGTCATAACGCAAAGCTTCGTGTCGGGATTTGGAACTATTGCCATAGCTTCAAACGCCGTTGCAAACTCGTTGACCTCTCTTCAATACGTTCCGGGGACAGCGATAGGACTAGGTATGATAGTCGTCGTTGGTCGATGCATTGGTGCGGAAGAGAAAATGGAAGCAAAGCGATACGCACGAAAACTACTGTTCGTTACGTACTGTTCAATTTGGGTTATCACGGCGATATTATGCGGTTTTTCCGATCAAATCGTCGGATTATACAGTTTGTCCACCGAGGCAACGGGACTTGCGAAAGAAATCATATTTTTTCACAGTATATTCGTATGTACTATTTGGCCCATTGCTTTTACCTTGCCAAACTCTTTTCGTGCGGCAAGCGACATAAAATACACGATGATTCTATCCGTTGCCTCGATGTGGGTATTTAGAGTGGGTTTGAGTTTCGTGCTTGGAGTTTTATTGAATTTTGGAGTGTGGGGAATTTGGATTGCGATGACGTGCGATTGGATATTCCGTGCCGTTATGTTTTTAATAAGATATCTGAGAGGAACGTGGCTTAAAAAATACGTCTATATAGAATAAGAAAAACCCCGAACGTTTCGGGGTTTTTTTATGCGGAATAATTTTGCATTAAATCGGTGATTGAGGAGTCTAGCATTTCTTTAGGAATATTGGTGCAAGGAAGCGCTTTTCCGTGTTTTTTCTCATATAGATATCTAATCAAAGCAATCTTTGCAGGAGATATTCTTCTCGTTTTAGCAAATCTCTCGTCGTCTGCATCAGGGTGAGAGTACGTGACCGAGATATTTTCGTATTCTTGCTCGAAGGTTAAGGATATTTTGTCCTCAAATTCCGACGCTTTGCCCGTTTTTAAGGACTTTACGGAGAAGAGTACGGAATGAGTTTTGTCGTCTGATAAATATCCGTATGCGTGCGCGAGAATTAGGGTTTTCTCTATCGCTTCGTCCAAGGTGCAATAGGTAACGTTCAAATCTTTTGCAAATTCTTCGCCCTGATCGTTGTACGCCTTGACTCCGATAACTCTATCGTAACAGTTCAAGGTAAACTCCAAAGAGGGGTTGATATCAATGGTTACCACGGTTTCTTCCTTGGAAATTATGGAATAGAAAACGCCAAGCCCAAGCATAACAATGAATGCGCACATCAAAGTACTAATAGCGCGAGTGTGCTTTTTTCGAACAGGTCTAATTTCGGCAGGTATAACCGTTATAGGGTAGGATTTTAATTCCTCGTTTAGTTCGGGTGGGGTTATGTCGTGCGCTTCTTCTATCATCGATAAGAGAAAATCGTTCTTCTTTTTCATTTTTTACCACCTTCTATGTATTTACGTAGTTTTTTCAAGGCGGAATTATACTTGAAAAGAACGGTGCCGAGAGGCATACTAAAAATTTCCGCAAGTTCGCGGTGCTTGAGTCCACCGAGAACGTGCATAATAACGAGTTGGCGTTCCCTTTCGTTCAAGTGCTCGAAAGCTGCTTGCAAAATAAGTTTATTATCCGACAAAGTGTATTCGCCGTGTACGTTATTTTCTTGAAAATCAGTATATATTTCTCTTTTACGTCTATTATGTTCGTTTATAGACAAGTTTCTTGCAATAGTCGTGATCCAAGCCATAGGCTTCGTGCCTTTTTGGTAGGAACCGCAGTACTGCTTGACCTTGATGTAGGTGTTTTGCATAATGTCTTCTGCGAGCCCTCTGTCCTTTAAGATAGAAAAAGCACAGTAAAAAACAGCGCGCTTTGTTTCGTTATACACAAATTCAAAAGCACGCTCGTCTCCGGATTTCATAGCCTCTATAGCGGAGTCGAGGGTATATTCGTCTTGTTTGGGCGAGTAGTTTTTAGTTTTAGAATCAAAAACTACTTCGTCGTTTTGAAAACTCATCATAACTACCTACACTCCCACAGTCCCACGGCGGAGAATATCCGCCGTGGAAGGGGAACAAGAGAAAAAGGGGAGTGTTTTTCACACTCAATAATTAAACAATTCTTTATTAAGTTTTATTGTATAAATTTTTAATTTTTATATTCCGTGCGAACAAATTTTTTTCCAAGCTCGTCGTCGGAGTCGCGATAGAGATCAAATCTATCTTCATACTCGTGTACCGTGATTTCGGGATAAATCTCACTACGGTATATAAGAGGATAGGGAGAATTGTTCTCTTCCTGTCGTCTAGGTTTGTCTTCGGACTTTTTGAAACGAGGACGGGACTTTATGTTCTCTTTAGTCTTTTCCTTGGTTTTTCCAAATACCGCCTTAAATGGTTTCACGACAAGATTTCTTATAGTAATGATAACTGCACACAAAACGGACAACCCCAAGCCCATAAAAAAGAGATTGAGGTCGGTAGACGGTGTAGTAAAAGAAAAGTTAGAAAAGCGCACGAGTAATGCGCCGAATATAAGATATAGTCCGGGGATATATAGTCCGAAAAATATTATAAAATCACCTAAGACGGTAACTATACATTTAAGCAACCAGAATATAAACTTCAATACGAAGAATATTCCGGTTGCTACAATAGTTAAGACTTTTCCCATCTTAGTTAGCAACGATGTTGACTAAGCGTCCGGGAATAATTATAACCTTTCTAACGGTAAGGTTTGCAAGAATTTCTTGAACTGCGGGTAACTCGAGCACGTATTTTTCCAATTCTTCACGTCCCATTTCGCTAGGAACGGTGATACGAGTACGCATTTTGCTATTTAATTGAACTGCAAGCTCAACTTCGTCACGAGTAAGCCATTTCTCGTCTGCAACGGGGTAGGAGTGATAAAGAATAGGATAGCTTCCGCCCATTCTTTCGTTGAGTTCTTCCGTGAAGTGGGGAGCAAAGGGTGCGAGCAAATCGATAAGGTCGAAAACTACCTCTTTTAAGAACGCATCCGAATCTCCGTCGTATTTTATAATAGCGTTGGTCAACTCCATAATACGTGCAATAGCCGTGTTGAAGGAGAATACCTCCATATCTTGGTTAACCTTTTTAATGGTCGAGTGACGAACGTAGTTGAGTTCTTTTTCCTTTGCGCCGATATCCTTCTTGCCGTTAGTCTTGGTACAGGTGTTATCTATGATTCTCTCCACTCTCTCGAAGTATTTAGCAAGAGCCTTGATACCGTCGTCGCTCCAAGGACCACCCTCAACGTAGGAGAAACCGAACATAAGGTACATTCTAAATACGTCGGAACCGAATTTTGTTACGAATTCGTCGGGGGATACGACGTTACCACGAGATTTACTCATCTTGTATCCGTCAGGTCCTAAGATAAGACCTTGGTGTACGAGAGAGGTGAAGGGTTCGTCAAAGTTCAAATAACCCATATCTCTCAAAGCTTTAGTTATAAATCTTGCGTACAACAAGTGCATGCAAGCGTGTTCTGCACCACCGATATATTTGTCAACGGGGAGCATTTTATTGATTTTTTCGGTATTGAAGGGTTCATCAGCGTTTTTGTTGTCCGCGTAACGCAAGAAGTACCAAGAAGAACATACGAAGGTGTCCAAGGTGTCGGGATCACGACGAGCGGGTTTTCCGCAGATAGGACAAACGGTGTTCATAAAGCCTTCGTGCTTGGACAAAGGACTCTTTCCGTCGGGAGCAAAGTCTACGTCGTAGGGAAGCTCAACGGGAAGATCTTTTTCGGGAACGGGAACTTCGCCACAAGTATCGCAGTGGATAATAGGAATAGGCGCACCCCAATATCTTTGACGAGAAATGAGCCAATCACGCAAACGGTAATTAGTCTTAAGTCCGCCCTTACCCATTTCTTCGAGTTTTTTCAAAATAGCGAGTTTACCGTCTTCCGAAGTCATGCCGTCGAATTCTCCGCTATTTACCATAACGCCCAACTCACAGTAAGGCAAATCGTCGCAAGATCCGTCTTTAGATTTAACTACTCTCGTGATATCTAATCCGTATTTGTTTGCAAAATCAAAGTCTCTCTCGTCGTGTGAGGGAACGCCCATAACGGCACCCGTACCGTAAGAGAAGAGAACGTAATCTGCTATCCAAATAGGAACTTTTTTACCATTGATGGGGTTAATAGCGTACGCACCCGTAAATACACCGCTCTTTTCACGAGTGGTGGACTGACGCTCAATCTCGCTCGTCTTTTGGGTAGCGAGTCTATACTCTTCAACGGCAGATTTTTGTTCGCTCGTCGTAATTTTGTCAACCAAAGGATGCTCGGGCGCTAAAACTACGTAGGATACGCCGAATAAGGTATCTGCTCTAGTTGTAAATACTCTAAAACTATCTCCGTCTACGATTTGGAATTCAACCTCTCCACCCGTAGATTTACCAATCCAATGCTTTTGCATAAGTTTGGTTTTTTCGGGCCAATCAAGTTTGTCCAAATCTTGCAAGAGTTCTTCTGCGTAATCGGTAATTTTGAAGAACCACTGGGTGAGGTTTTTGCGGATAACGGTGGTTTGACATCTCTCGCACACGCCGTCTATAACTTGCTCGTTAGCAAGAACGGTGTTACAAGAAGGACACCAGTTTACGGGAGCTTCCTTTCTGTATGCTAAACCTTTCTTGTACAACTGCAAGAATACCCATTGAGTCCATTTGTAATAATCGGGCATACAGGTAACTACCTCTGCATCCCAATTAAACATAGCGCCCATGGCTTTTAACTGTTTCTCCATGGTGTCGATATTTTTAAGGGTAGAATCTTGAGGATGAATACCCGTTTTGATTGCGTAGTTTTCTGCAGGCAAACCGAAAGCGTCGAAGCCCATAGGCTCGAAAACGTTATAACCTTGCATGCGTTTGAAACGAGCAAAGGAGTCGGAAGGTCCGAAGTTGAACCAATGTCCTGCGTGAAGTTTTGCGCCGGAGGGATAGGAGAACATTTCAAGGACGTAATATTTTTTGTCCATGTTGTTCTTGTCAAAGGCATAAATGTCGTCTTTTTCCCATTTTGCTTGCCATTTTTTCTCAATTTGAGTTAAATCCATAAGTGTATCTCCGCTTCAATATATTTGATAAAATCTAAAAATCTATAGATTTCATTTTTAGTCAAAGTTAATAATAATATAATATTTATTAAAAGTCAAGCACGATAGGAAAAAATTTGCGACTTTGGTTATATTATCCCGATTTTGAGAATAGGATAGATTGAGTAATGGATAGGAGGGGTATATGGAAAACTACGATTTTTATCGTGAGGTTGCAGAACGTACGGGTGGCTACGTATATATAGGGGTAGTGGGACCGGTTAGAACGGGTAAATCCACCTTTATCAAAAAATTTATGGAAACTCTCGTTTTGCCCAACGTAGAAGACCAAAATAAAAAGGCGAGAGCAATAGACGAATTACCGCAGTCTGCGGACGGCAAGACAATTATGACGACGGAACCCAAGTTCGTACCGGCAGAAGCCGTGAGTATGGAGGTGTCGGACGGCGCAAAAATAAGGGTTAGGCTCGTGGATTGCGTAGGTTTTCCCGTGGAAGGCGCGATAGGCGCGGAAGAGGACGGAAAGCCAAGAATGGTCAAAACTCCTTGGTCGGAGGAGGAAATGGAGTTTATAGTGGCTGCGGAAACGGGTACGGAGAAGGTAATATCTGAGCACGCGACTATTGCCGTTATGGTGACTACGGACGGTACGGTTACGGGCATTGATCGTGAACTCTACGTGGATGCGGAAGAGAAGACGATACGAAAGCTCAAAGAATCGGGCAAACCTTTCGTGATTTTAGTCAACTCTAGAGAGCCTAACGGAGAGGGCGCGCAACGCTTGGCAGGGGCTTTATGCGAGCGATACGGAGTGGGCGCTTATCCCGTGGACGTGTCCAATATGTCAGGGGAGGAAGGGGCTAAACTTCTCTCCGATATTTTGCTCGAATTTCCTATAAATTCGGTCAGTTGCGATATACCGAAATGGATGCAAGTTTTACCTTACGAAAACGAGCTAATACAAGAGGTCGTAGAGGGACTAAAATCGGTATGTGAAAAGGTCGAGAAAATGGGCGATTATAGGCTATTTAAGCGACTTTTTGAAAATTCAGAAAGGTTTGAAGAACCCGAAGTTTTAGCTGATCTTGCAACAGGTAACGTATCCGTATTTTTGACACCCGTTCAAGGGGAATTTTACAAGACTTTGAGTCAAGAATGTGGGGTGGCGCTAGAGGACGACTATAAGCTATTATCCTACGTTAGAAAGATGAAGATTGCAGGAGAGGAGTACAACAAACTCAAAGACGCTTTAGATAGCGTAAAAGAGTGTGGTTACGGAATAGTTGCGCCCACCATGAGCGAGATGAGTTTGGAAGAGCCCAAAATGGTCAAATCGGGTAACCGTTTCGGGGTAAAACTCAAAGCAACCGCACCGAGTTTACACATTATGCAAGTAGACGTGGAAACCGAGGTCTCTCCCGTGCTTGGAACGGATCGAGAAGGGGAGGATATGGCTAACTACTTGTTGAGTGAATTCGAGGTCAACCCTGCAAACATTTGGAACACCAATATGTTTGGTAAACCTTTGTCCGATTTAGTTCGTGAAAACTTGTCCAAAAAACTCCACGCCGTACCGGTGGACGCGAGAAATAAAATGCGCAAAACCTTGGGCAGAATAGTCAACGAAGGCAAGGGCGGAGTAATTTGTATTTTACTGTAAATTTTAGATAAAAACGCACCGTATTCGCGAAATACGGTGCGTTTTTTGCGTTTTTGAGAAAATTATTCGATAATTCCGTCAGGCGTAACTATTTTGCAACCTGCGGATAACAGTGCGTCTACGTACTCTTTCGGGGGCATACGATCGGTGATTAAATAGTCGATATCCGAGAGGGGGTAGTCGGTGCACATAAAGGTCTTTCCAAACTTGGAATGGTCGCAAAGTAAAAGCACGAGTTTGGCGTTTTTTGTCATTTGTTGCTTAACTTTGGCTTGTTCGATAGACGCGTCCGTTACGCCACTCTCAAGGTCTATGCCGGTACATGAGAGGAGGGCGATGTCGGCGTGTACTCTAGCTATGTATTCTTGAGTGTCGATACCGAGTATAGAGTTGGAGTGGTTTTGTACCAAACCTCCTGCAACGTATATTCTCGCGTCACTCGTCTGTGAGAGCATAATAGCGTTTCTAAGTCCCGTAGTTATGACGGAGAGATATTTGAAACGCTCAAGCATAGGGATTATCATACCCGTCGTACTACTCGAATCCATGAAGATGCAACTACTGTTTTTGATAAATTGCAAAGCAAGTTGGGCAATTTGACGTTTTTCGCTCGTGTGTTCTTGTTCACGCATAGCAAACGCAGACTCTTCCGCCGTGCTCTTGTAGAGCATAGCGCCACCGTGTGAGCGACGAAGAAGTCCCATCTTTTCCATGGCCTTCAAATCACGTCTAATAGTGGCGTCTGAAACGTACAATTCACGACTCAATTCTTCCACCGTAGCCGATTTTTTTTGGGTTAAAATTTCCATTATTTCGTCTTGACGTTCAATAGTTAGCATATTTTTTCTCCTTTGAGTTAAAAAACGGCGTAATTTTGCTCGTTTGTGTTCACTTATGTTCATATTGTAACATAAACGAAACGTTTTTGCAACTTTATTTTCATATGTTGCAATATTGTATTATTGTGGTATAATTTAATAGACGAAATATTCGTAAAAAATCAAATACATATATTTTAGGAGGAAATCATGGAGACCAAAGCAGTTAGACTTTACGGAAAATCCGATTTGCGTTTGGAAGAATTTGAATTGCCCGAAATCAAGGACGACGAAATACTCGCTACCGTTGTTTCGGACAGTATTTGTATGAGCAGTTACAAAGCTGCTATCCAAGGTGGAGATCACAAGCGTGTTCCCGAGAATATCGCTGAGCATCCTACCATTATCGGTCACGAATTCTGTGGTGACATCGTTAAAGTAGGTGCTAAATGGGCAGACAAGTTCAAACCCGGTCAGAAATATTCTATTCAGCCTGCAATGAACTACAAAGGTTCTCCCTACGCTCCCGGTTATTCTTACGAGTACATCGGTGGTGACGCTACCTATATCGTTATTCCTCAGGAAGTTATGGAAACCAACTGTTTGATTCCTTACGAGGGCAAATCCTACTTCAAGGCATCTCTTGCAGAACCCGTTTCCTGTATCATCGGTGGTTATCACGAGAACTTCCACACCAAATACGACAATCACACTCACTTGATGGGTATCAAAGAGGGTGGCGCTTGTGCAATTTTGGCAGGTGTAGGTCCTATGGGACTCGGCGCTATTGATTACGGCATTCACGGAGATCGTAAACCCAGTCTTTTGGTTGTTACCGATATCGACAAAGACAGACTTGCTCGTGCAGCATCTATCTTGACGGTTGAAGACGCTAAAGCAAACGGCGTTGAACTCGTTTACGTTAACACCGCAGAACACGAAGATCCCGTTGCATACATCAAATCCTTGAACGGTGGCAAAGGCTTCGACGACGTATTCGTATACGCTCCCGTTGCTCCCCTCGTAGAACAAGGCGACGCACTTTTGGGTGACGGCGGATGTTTGAACTTCTTTGCTGGTCCTACCAAGCAAGATTTCTCCGCTAAACTCAATTTCTACGACGTTCACTACGCTTTCCATCGTATTACCGGTACCTCTGGTGGTAACACGGACGATATGAGAGAGGCTTTGAAACTCGCAGGTGAAGGACGTATCAACCCCGCTATTATGATTTCTCACGTAGGTGGTCTTGATTCCGTTATCGACACCACGTTGAATCTTCCCAACATCAAGGGCGCTAAGAAACTCGTTTACACTCAGATTTCCATGCCCATGACTGCTATCGCAGACTTTGCAGAACTCGGAAAGGATAACAAATTCTTTGCAGACCTTGCAGAAATTTGTGCTAAAAACAACGGCATTTGGTCCGACGAAGCAGAAGAATACGTTTTGACCAACGCACCTAAAATCTAATTCAACTCATTTGGAGGAAATAAAATGGCAAAAGGCGTAATGATGCCCAAACAGGGTATCACGGTTGAGTCTTGTATCTTGACCGAATGGAAAGTAAAAGTAGGAGACCAGGTTAAGGTCGGCGACGTTTTGTTCTCTTACGAGACGGACAAGTCCGCTTTTGATCAGGAATCCGAATTTGAAGGCGAAGTACTCGCGCTTTTAGCTGAAGAAGGCGAAGAAGTTCCCGTACTTAAAAACGTTTGCGTAATCGGAGCAAAAGGCGAAGATATCTCCGCTTTGACCGGTTCTGCAGCACCTGCTCCCGCAGCAGAAGCACCTGCAGCCGCTCCTGCACCCGTAGCAGCAGCTCCCGCAGCCGCACCCGCAGCACCCGTTGAAACCAACGCAAAAGGCGTAATGATGCCCAAGCAAGGTATCACGGTTGAGTCCTGTATACTTACCGAATGGAAAGTTAAAGTGGGCGACGCAGTTAAAGTAGGCGACGTTTTGTTCTCTTACGAAACCGACAAAGCATCCTTTGATCAGGAGTCGGAATTCGAAGGCGAAGTTCTTGCTCTTTTAGTAGAAGCAGGCGAGGAAGTTCCCGTATTGAATTTCGTTTGCGTTATCGGATCTAAAGGCGACGACATTTCTTGTTTCACGGCAGGGGGCGCAGCGCCTGCACCAGCGGCAGCACCCGCAGCAGCACCTGCACCCGTAGCATCCGCTCCCGCAGCAGCACCTGCTTCTGCAACCGCATCTGCTCCCGTTCGTGACGGTGAGAGAATATTCGCATCTCCCAGAGCAAGAAAACTTGCAGAAAAAATGGGCGTAGATTTGAAAGATGCTATTCCTACCGGTCCTAACGGACGTATCGTTGAAGCAGACGTTAGAGTAGCTTCTACTAAACCTAAAGCAGAGGTAGCAGCACCTGCAGCAGTAGCAGCAGCACCCGCAGCAGCATCTGCAGATTTCAAGGCGTTCACCGACGAGAAGATGCCCAATATCCGCAAGGTTATTGCAAAGAACATGATGAACAGTTTGTCCTCTATGGCGCAACTTACTCATACCTTGTCCTTTGATTGCACTAACGTTATGGCATTTAGAGCATATCTTAAAGCAAACGCAGAGAAGCTCAATCTTCCCAACATCACTATCAACGATATCATCATCTTCGCAGTATCTCGTGTAATCAAGAACCACAAGGTATTGAACGCACATCTTTTGAACGGCGACACTATGAGATATTTCGAGCACGTAAATATCGGTATTGCAACGGACGCTCCTAAAGGACTTCTCGTTCCCGTATTGAACGGTGCAGACACTATGTCTTTGACTGAGATTTCTCAGAATGCTAAGAAACTCACGAAGGGCGCTCAGAGCGGAACTATCAGTCCCGAACTTCTCTCCGGCGGATCGTTCACCATTTCCAACCTTGGAACTATGGGTATCGAGAGCTTCACTCCCGTTATCAACCCGCCTCAGACCGGTATTTTGGGCGTAAACTCGTTTGAAACCCGTATCAAACTCGGTAAAAACGGCGAAATCGTTCCTTACACCGCTATGGCGTTGAGCTTGACTTACGACCACAGAGCGTTGGACGGAGCACCTGCTTCCAGATTCTTGAAAGAATTGAAAGAATATCTTGAAAGCTTCAGCTTGAACCTCGTCGTTGACAGCAAGGGATTATAATAAGGAGAGTTATACATGGAAAACTTTGATTTAATAGTAATAGGTGGTGGTCCCGGTGGATACCTCGCAGCAGAGCGCGCAGGTCACGCAGGACTCAAAACCATGGTAGTTGAAAAAAGAGAATTTGGTGGCGTATGCTTGAACGAAGGTTGCGTACCTAGCAAAACTTTCTTGAACTCCGCTAAAGTACTTGACTACGCTAACCACGCTGCTAACTACGGCGTAAAGGTAGAAGGTAAAAATTCTATCGATCAGGCTTTCGTAGTTGAGAGAAAGAATAAGGTTGTAAAGACCTTGGTATCCGGCGTTAAAGGTCAGCTCAAAGCAAACAAAGTCAACATGAAGATGGGCGTTGCTAAGATCGAAGGCAAAGACGCAGAAGGATATATCGTATCGGTTGACGGAAAAGAAAAGTTCTCCGCAAAGAGACTTATCATCGCATCTGGTTCTACCGCAGCTTGTCCTCCTATCCCCGGACTCAAAGAAGGTCTTGCATCCGGTTTGGTTATGACCAACCGTGAAGTTTTGGATCTTAAGGAAATCCCCGAAAAATTCGTAGTTATCGGTGGTGGCGTTATCGGTTTGGAGATGGCTTCTTACTTCTCTTCCGTTGGAAGTCAGGTAGAAGTTATCGAAATGCTCACCAAGATTGCTGGACCTACCGAAGCAGAAATTTCCGGTATTTTGCAAAAATCTCTTGAGAAGAAAGGTATCAAGTTTAACCTTGGTTGCAAAGTAGTAGGTATCGAGGCAGACGGTGTCGTATACGAGAAAGACGGCAAGCAAGTTAAAGCAAAAGCAGACAAAATCTTGCTTTCTATCGGACGTCGCGCATTTACTCAAGATTTGGGACTTGAAACCATCGGTGTAAACTGTGATAGAGGCGCTATCGTTACGGACGACAAGATGATGACCAACGTTGCTAACGTATACGCAGTAGGTGACGTTAACGCAAAGGTTATGCTTGCTCACACCGCTTACCGTGAGGCAGAGGTTGCTATCAACAATATCTTGGGTAAACCCGATCGTATGAACTATAACGTTATTCCTTCCGTTATTTACACCAATCCCGAAATCGGTTCTGTTGGTGAGACTGAAGAAAGCGCAAAAGCAAAAGGCTTGGACGTAAAAGTTGCTTCCTTGTCCTTAATGTTCTCTGGTCGTTACGTTGCAGAGAACACCGAATACGACGGAATTTGTAAACTCGTTATCAATAAGAAGACCAACACCTTAATCGGTGCACACATTATTGGTTCTTACGCAGGCGAGTACATAGTTGCAGTATCGGCTTTGATAGATCTTGAAGTTGATATCGAAAACATCAAGAAATTGGTATTCCCGCATCCTACCGTATGCGAGATTATAAGAGAAACGGTATTTTCTATTAAATAATTT
>JAFQWW010000033.1 GCA_017407285.1 Clostridia bacterium | reverse complement strand
TCCGATCTCCATCTTAGCAAGTTCAGGAATATACTTGAATCTCGTTTCAAACATATTCTCAACCATCATACTAGTTCCCGTCGCCAAAGACAACATCGCAACGGTCTGTGCTTGCAAGTCAGTAGGAAACCCCGGATAGGGTGAAGTTTCAATAATATCGACTGCAGACATACGGTCTATTACTTTTATATATATTCTATCATTATTTGTTATAATTTTGCAAGCATATTTCGACAATTTTGACACTAATGAATATAAATTTGCTGAATTAACCCCTAAAAGTTCAATTTCGCCACCGCACATACACGTCGCGAGCAAATAAGTACCTGCAACTATCCTATCGTCAATCGGTACGTACTCCACGCCTTTTAGAGTACAACCACCAGTAACCGTTATAACGCTAGTCCCCGCACCCTCTATTTTTGCACCGCATTTATTCAAAAAGTTTTGCAAATCCACGATTTCGGGTTCTTTTGCTGCGTTTCTAATAACGGTTTTTCCTTTTGCCGAAATCGACGCCATCATAAGATTTTCCGTAGCGCCAACACTCGGTAAATCTAGTTGCACCTCGCTACCTCGCATATCACTTGCGTCGCAATATATGTACCCCGCTTCTTCGTGGATATCCACGTTCAATTCTCTTAATCCCTTAAGATGCATATCAATCGGTCTAAGTCCAATCTCACAACCTCCGGGATAGGCTACTTTTGCCGTTTTGAAACGTGCCAAAATAGGTCCTAATAAAAATATTGAAGACCTTAATTCTCGAGCCAAAGTCGAAGTAATTTCTCTGTTTTCTATGTTCTCGTTATCGATCACGACGCAATCTTGACAATCGCTAACTTTTGATCCCAACGCTCTCAAAATATTTAACATATTTTTGCAATCTGCAATCTTTGGTGAATTATGTATAACTACCCGACCTTCGCATAATACGCTTGCCGCAAAGATCGGAAGAACAGCGTTTTTAGCACCTTGAATTTTTATCTGTCCGTGCAATTTTCGCCCGCCGTTAATCACATATTTACTCATTTTCACACTCCTTGGGCGTAATAATCGTTTATTACAGTTTATGGTTTTTGTTTTTCAAGTGTGAAACTTCTTCGGGATATATTGACGAGCATACCAGATGCAGCCATAAACACGGCAAGCGCGCTACCACCCGCGCTAATATAAGGCAACGGCACTCCCGTAGGAGGAATACTTCCACTCACTACCGCCACGTTTATCAAAGTTTGTATCGCTATTACCGCCGTTATACCGGTTGCAAGATAACAATCAAAATTATTTCGTGCGCTCATCGCCACCTTAACGCCAAAAAACACAAGCATAAAAAATAAACTCAAAACGAAAATACACCCAACAAGACCAGTTTCTTCGCAAATGACGGAAAAGATAAAATCCGATTCCGCAAAAGGCAAAAACAAATACTTTTGTCTTGAATTAAATAAACCAACGCCAAACAGTCCTCCGCTACCGATAGCGTAATAGGACTGGATTAATTGATATCCCTCGTCTTTCGGAGATTGCCACGGATCTATAAAAGCCATTAATCTCTCCAACCTATACGGTTCGATCACGATAAGCAATACTGCACCCAAAACGAGTGGAACGCTAAGTAGGGCTAATTGTTTTACCTTCATTCCACCAACGACGAGCATCACGATAACCACCAAAACTACGCAGACGGTTATAGACATATTCGGCTCTAAAAGAAGGAGGAGCGCCACGACTCCTCCACTTGCTAAAACGCTAAATATTACTCTCCACTTATCGCACGTTTTGTCTTTTAAATATCCTGATATAAACACGACTAAAGCAAATTTTGCAATTTCAGACGGTTGCATGGTTGTAAAGCCCAAATTTATCCACCGCTTTGCGCCGTAACTTTCCACCCCCACACCAGGCACGAACACAAGCAACATTAAGACGATAGCTACGCCCATTATCCACCATCTAAATTTGTTCAAAATATTGGGATTTATTCTACTTGCAACGACAAAAAGTACTCCCCCTGCAACCAACCCAAACAACTGTTTTTTAACGTAGAAATAACTATCGTTATAATTGATTTTTGCAACGTACGAACTTGCGCTATATATCATTACCATACCGATTGCAACGAGAGAAAAGGTCAGTATGGTTATCCATAATCCATTTTTATTCGTGAGCATAAGCAGTTACCGCACTAACGAAAGCCATTCCCCTCTCTGCGTAATTTTCGTACGCATCAAAACTTGCCGTAGCAGGAGAAAATAATACCGTGCCTCCGTCTAAAACACTCTCACTTGCACGTCTTACCGCATTTTCCACGCTATCAGCGACCGTGGATTTTATACCTGCGCTCATCGCTAAACGAGTCAATTCTTCTGCGTTTTCCCCAATGCACACGGTACTAACTATTCTATCGGGTAATTTTCCAAAAAGTTCGGCGTAGTTTTCCCCTTTTGTCCTACCTCCGCAAATCAAAGCTATTCTTCCGTCAGTATTATCTATTGCGCACAAAGTTGCAGATATATTAGTTCCTTTACTATCGTTAACGTAACGAATCTTCCCCTTTTTGCCAACGTACTGCATAGTATGCGGTAAAGGCTCGAATTCCCTCAAACATTTATAAGCAAGACCAAACGACACGTTGCACACTAACGCAACGCATAAAAGAGCAACTACGTTTTCTAAGGGGGTCTTAACGTCTTTGACGTCACTCATTCTACCTATAACGTATCTGCGCCCCGTGCTTATCGCAACGATCTCGTCCCCGTCCACGTAAACTCCTTCTGGAACGGCACGTTTGGTACTAAAATAATACTTACAACAATTCGAGTTATCCACGATCTCTTTCGATAAATCATCGTAATTTCCAATAACTACGTCGTATTCATCCATATTTTTCATAATCCCCGACTTTGCCTTTACGTATTCTTCAATGCTCAAATGCCTATCGAGATGATCGGGTTTTACGTTTACGATAATTGCTAATGAGGGCTTAAAATTCATTACCGTTTCCAACTGAAAGCTACTCGTTTCCACGATTGCAAATCCGTCTTCTTCCACCTTATCCGCAACGGAAGAAAAAGAGCGTCCTATGTTTCCACACACCTCCACGCTTTTTCCGTTTAATTCTAAAAGAGAGCCTATGAGTCTAACCATGCTACTCTTCCCGTTCGTCCCAGTTACCGCGTAAACCGTGCCATTACAACAACTCTCACCCAACTCAATTTCGGGTAGAACCTTTACGCCCAAAGCTTGCGCCATTACTGCAATATTTGAATTTATACTAATACCCGGACTTAATATCACGAAATCACAAGATGATAGCACGCTTGGAAATTCACTAACCGATACGAAATGTACGCCGTACTCCTCCGACACCTTTTTAGCCTTTTCCTCCACGTCGTCAAACACGAACACCTTGGCATTTTTTCTCAACAACAACTCAACGGCACCCTTTCCGCTTACACCGACACCAACTACCATAACTTTCTTTTTAGAATACATAATTACCCCCAAAACGATATAATAGCAATACCCCCACAAAGCGTAATTAAGGAGTATATTGCAACGATTTTATTTTCGTGTAATCCACATTGCTCCAAATGATGATGAAAAGGAGCCATTTTAAAAATTCTCTTTTTCGTAAGTTTGTAATAAAAGACTTGTAAAATTACGGATAAACCGGAAATACAATAAACGATACCGACGATAAAGAATGCAAGCAAATTTCTCGACAAAAGACAAACGCACGCAATACCTGCACCCAAGCCAAGAGAACCCGTATCCCCCATAAAAATCTTAGCGGGATAACTATTCAAAACGTAAAATACAGCAAGCGAGCCACCCAGTCCTAATGCGTACGACGAAAGTCCAGTCAACGAGGATATATTTGCTCCACCCTCAATCGCAGACAAAAAGATCAAAATTCCAAGCGAGGTCAAACACACGCTTCCACTCGTTGAAACCAAACCGTCTAATCCGTCCGTTAGATTCACGAAATTAGTAACACCTACAACGAAGACTAAGTACACGGGTATAGCCCAATATCCTAAATCAATCGTATAATCCGTAAAAGGTATTTTAATGATTGAGGAAACGTCGGGACTAAGATATGCGTAAACTGCAATTATAATAGACAATAATATTTGTCCTACGAGTTTTTGCACGACGCTTAAGCCCTTATTGTTTTTACTCTTCACCTTAATAAAATCATCTAAAAAGCCTAGTACACCAAAACCTAGCGATAGTACGCTCGCCATAACGGCGTGACTAGAATATCCGATATTAAATGCTAGAGACACGAAACATGCGCCTAACAAAAAAGCCATACCACCCATTGTTGGCGTACCGCTTTTTGAATAGTGATTCGTAACGTATCCTAATATCGGTTGACCAACCTTTAATCTACGAACGAGAGATAAAACTAATGGACACAGGCAACACGTTGCGACGATTGAAATAAGAGTAGAAAATCCTATGCGAAACATATTTAAACCTCCTCTATGTAACGCTATATATTGATTTTTCTACCTCTTCTTCATCTGAAAAGTATTCTCGTTTTCCGCATTTTTCAAGATACTTCTCTGCTCCTTTACCTAAAATTACCACAATTTCATCGTTTTTCGCGTTTTTTATTGCAAATTCTATTGCATCTCGTCTATCCTCTATTATTATGGGCTGCACACTCATTCCACCCACAATATCTGCAATAATATCCTCCGTTTTCTCTCCTCTACTATTGTCTTCAGTCAAAACGACAACGTCACATAACTGCTCTGCAATCTTACCCATAAGAGGTCTTTTCGTTTTATCTCGCTCACCACCGCAACCAAATACGCAACTAATTTTTCCACGATAAAACCTTTTAATCTCCCCCAATACGTTGAGCATACCGTCAGGTGTATGAGCATAATCAATTATGACTGTTTTATCCCCTTTATAAACTTTAAATCTCCCATCAACCTCATTAATAGATTTTATTCCTTCCACGAGCTTTTTCCCTTTCACACCGAGCAATCTACAGACAGTTATTCCTGCAAGCAAATTATATCTATTAAATTCGCCCATAAGTTTACTCTCGACTATATAAATTTCATCCATGAGATTAAGGGTGAAGCGTTGTCCACAATCAAACTCTTCGTAATCTATTCCAAAAACGTCGGCAGGATTCTGCAAACCGTACGTTAAAGTACGATTTGACATTTTTCTTGCTATCAATCTTCCTTCTTCCGTGTCTGAATTGACGATAGAATATCCGCTTACGTATTCTTCAAAAAATTTTAATTTTGCCGATCTATAACCTTCCATATCCCCAAAGTAATCAAGATGATCTTGTGATACGTTAGTAAATACGCCGATATCGAATTTTTGTCCACAAAGACGATCTTGAGAGATAGCGTGAGCAGAAACTTCACAAACTACGTGAGTTACTCCGTCCTTTTTCATTAGAGACAGCACCCTACAAAATTCTACAAAACTTGGCGTAGTGTTAACTAATTCAACCTTTTTCTCGCACCATTTTGCACCCAAAGTCCCAATAACGCCTACCTTTATTCCACTATTTCTCAAAACGTCGTATATTACGTGTGCAGTAGTGGTTTTACCATTCGTTCCCGTTATACCGATAAAACTAAAGCTATCTAAAATATTGCAGTAAAACCTATTTAAGGCGTTTCTCAATTCCGCCTTAACGTCTTGAACGACGACGTTACGAGGAAGATCAAGTTTTTTATCACTAACCACACAAATAGCACCGTTATTTAGTCCGTCTTGCGCGTAATTCCAGTTGTCTTTGCCATCCCTCGTCAAAAAAAGTATTCCACCAGAGCGAACTCCCCTGCTATCGGTATGAATACTATAAACTTCCGCATCTAAATATCCATCAAAAGGCTTTTCGTTAGTAATCAATTCTTTGAGTTTCATATCTATCGCCTCGTTTTATTTTATTGTCGTCACGCGCACTTTATGTACGCAACTACGTACTTATTTATCATACTTCCAGCAACGGGCAATTGGCGCTCCACAACACCCGTACCGTCACACTCAAATACTAATCCACACTTTCTTAATAAAACGCTTGCTTCTGCATAACTTTTACCCACCAAATCGGGCATTTCAAAATACTCGTAATAACTCTCGTCCATCACGCTCTGATCTTTCTCAACGTTGAATTTTTGGAAAATATTGGAAAAAATTTGTCCAACGTACGGTGCTGCAACCAAACTACCATAATACACCCCGCCTCTTGGTTCGTTCACGGTTAAAAGTATGGCGTATTGTGGATTATCCACGGGAGCAAACCCTAAAAAAGATGATACGTACGCCCCTTGCGCTATCGTGCCGTTTTTGTATTTTTGCGCTGTTCCCGTCTTACCACCTATTCTGTATCCGTCCACGTAGGCGTGTTTTCCACTGCCCTCACTCACGACGCTTTCTAAAAGTTTAGCAACCACCTTACTCGTCTCTTCACTCACGACACGTCTTTTCATCTCAGGAATAGCCTTAAATACGATTTTTCCACTCGAATCAACGATTTTATCGCAAATATACGGTGTCATAAGTTTTCCACCGTTAACGCATGCGCACGCTGCCGTTAATAGTTGTATTGGCGTTACTGCTATAGCGTGGCCAAATCCCATTCTTGCAAGATCAACGTTTTTGACGGAGGATTCAGGCAATAGTATACCCTTTCCTTCTCCCCTTAAATCAATACCCGTTTTTGTCGTCAAACCAAAACTTTGATAATAATCGTACATTTTCTCCACACCTACGCTTAGCGCAAGATCCATAAATACGGAGTTACAACTATTCATTACACCTTCACCAAAGGTCTGACTTCCGTGTCCCGTTGTTTTCCAACACTTTATTCTCTGTCCGTCCACGATGCGATATCCGGGATCGTAAAAAGTAGAATTTTCACTAACCTTTCCCTCGTTTAGAGCAATCGCGGTCGTTAAAATCTTAAAAGTAGAACCCGGTTCATATACGTCGGTAACCGTGCGATTTTTCATATTTTCATACAACAAACCAACGTCTTGTCTGGGTGGCGAATTTAGGTCAAACCCCGGAGCGTTCGCCATAGCGAGGATTGCGCCAGTCTGTGCGTTCATCACAATACAAGAAGCACTAACGGCATTATGCTCACTTATCGCATCGTATATAGCATCCTCACATAACCGCTGTATATAACTATCCACAGTCAAAGAAAGGTCAAATCCGTCTATTGCCGGTACAAAACTAACTTGATCGCCGCTAAGTTCTATTCCCGTTAAATCTGTTTGTGTTAACAATTCTCCGTCAACGCCAGCTAAATATTTATTCATAAAGGACTCTAATCCTTCTTGTCCCTCTCCGTCAACGTTCGTATACCCTAATACTTGGGTTAAAAAATTACCGTATGGATAGTAACGCAACGTGTCTTCAGAAAAATAAATGCCCGAAATATCCATTTCGTATATTTCGAGCATTTTATCTTTAGTTATTTTTTTTGCAACCGTTATTTCGGAAACTACCTTACCTGCAATTTTTTTATAAAGTTTTTCATAACTAACGTCAAGTATTGGGGAAATCCTTCGACACAAATCCTCTACGCTTTTCACCGCCCTCGGTCTAACGTACAAAGTATACAACGTCGAGGTGTCCGCCAAAACGACACCGTTCCTATCTTTAATTGCGCCACGCGACGCCTTAAGCGGTAAATCTCTCGTCCATTGTGATACCGCTCTTACTTGCAACCGCCCTCCGTCTGCAAGTTGAATAAATCCTACCCTAAAAATTACCGCACAAAAGAAAAAAGTTATTGAAATTAAAAATATCAATAACTTTTTTCTAATGGGATATAGAGATTGTTTCGAATAATTCAAATAATACCTCCTATGATTAGCCTCCGACAACGCCTCCAAGCCAATCACAGATGCCGTCAAACCAATTACCACTCGCAACGTAAGTCGTAGGTGCACTTACACTCATTGAAGTGTAATCTCCTGCAGGAACGGCGTTTTTAAGATTACCTTCACTACCCATACCGAATGATAAATGTTCCTCGACTACGGGAGTATTAATGGTAGAATCGATTATTCCGTTTTCTACACCGGGATTTGCGTTCAATTCGTTAAGTTCACTTCTCAAAGATGCGAGCGTGCCTGCGTTGATAACTATAAGAGTTAGGAAAAATACGACTACTGCAACGTAAGCAACGATCATTAGTTTCGCTCTAAAATTAAGTCCTTGCGCTTGTGCCTCGTCACGACTCATAGCTCTTGCAGAACTACGAGAAGTTG
>JAFQWW010000032.1 GCA_017407285.1 Clostridia bacterium | reverse complement strand
CGAATATTCGCTCAAATGCGTTCTAGAGTAAGATTCGATGAAAGCACTTTTAGAATAATTATGCTAAACGGCTTGCAATAGCGTCCAAAAATTCTTCACTAGTTACGCCTTTTGCAACTACGCCCTCTTTCTTGAATAGTCCTACCAAGTCCTTAGTCATAGTACCGCTCTCAATAGTATCCAAGGTTGCTCTTTCAAGTTTCTTAGCAAAGTCTACGAGTTCGGGAGTATTATCCATTTCGCCTCTTTTTGCAAGAGCACCAGTCCAAGCAAAAATAGTTGCTACGGGGTTAGTGGAAGTCTGCTCGCCCTTCAAATATTTGTAATAATGTCTAGTAACCGTTCCGTGTGCTGCTTCGTATTCGTAGCATCCGTCGGGAGAAACCAAAACCGAGGTCATCATAGCAAGTGAGCCGAATGCGGTTGCAATCATATCGCTCATAACGTCACCGTCGTAGTTTTTACAAGCCCAAATCATTCCACCGGAAGATCTAACTACTCTTGCTACTGCGTCGTCAATTAGGGTATAGAAATACTCGATACCTGCTGCTTCAAACTGCGCTTTGTATTCGTTTTCGTAAATCTCTGCAAAGATATCCTTAAATCTATGGTCGTAAGTTTTGGATATAGTATCTTTGGTTGAGAACCACAAATCTTTCTTCTCGGCAAGCGCGTAGTTAAAACAGCTTCTTGCAAAGCTAGATATACTCTTATCAGTGTTGTGCATACCCAACGCAACGCCACCACTCTTTTCATATTCAAAAATAGTAATACGTCTTTCTCCGTTTTTACCAGACACGACGAGTTCGGCTTTTTCTCCTTGTTCGCAGTACGCTTCTACGTCCTTATAAATATCGCCGTATGCGTGACGAGCAATAACTATAGGTTTGGTCCAAGCAGGCAAAAGTGCAGATATACCGTCGACTAAAACAGGTGCTCTAAATACGGTACCGTCCAAAATTGCTCTTATCGTACCGTTAGGGCTTTTCCACATTTTTTTGAGGTTGTACTCCGTCATTCTCTGCGCGTTGGGCGTGATGGTTGCACATTTTACACCAACACCGTATTTTTTTATTGCTTCTGCAGATTTTACGGTTACCTCGTCTTCCGTCTTGTCTCTCTCAACGAGTCCCAAGTCGTAGTATTCCGTTTTCAAATCAACGAAAGGTTTAATAAGTTTTTCTTTGATACCACTCCAGAGTATTCTGGTCATCTCGTCCCCGTCCATCTCAACGAGGGGGGTTTTCATTTGAATTTTCACGTTTAGCCTCCTAATTAGTTATTTCTTCCTATAATTGTATAACCTTCTTTTTGCATTGCTCGCATTTGAAGATTTAGTTGTTTAATATATTCTTCGTTGTCGTCCGTTTTCACCATCATTTTAATGAGGTTTTCCGTAGCCTCTCCCGAATCCGCGCTCAAAAGTTTTCGCATGCTCCACACGGCGTCAAGTTCGTAAGGAGATAAGAGAAGTTCTTCACGTCTCGTACTACTACGATTAAGATCAATAGCCGGGAATATTCTCTTTTCTGAAAGTCTACGGTCAAGATGAATTTCCATATTGCCCGTGCCCTTAAATTCTTCGTAGATAACGTCATCCATTCTGCTACCCGTATCGACGAGTGCGGTAGCTATAATGGTCAAACTACCACCGTTTTCAATGTTTCTTGCCGAGCCAAAAAATCTCTTCGGACTATACATAGCACCCGGATCAATACCACCAGACAAAGTTCTGCCCGTCGGCGGAATGGTTAGGTTGTACGCACGAGCAAGTCGAGTTAAGCTATCCATCAAAATAACGACGTCACGACCAAGCTCGACCAATCTCTTTGCTCTTGCTAACAATAATTCCGCAGCGCGAGTATGATGATCGGGCATTTCATCAAAGGTGGAGTACACAACCTCCCCTTTTATTGATCTTTGCATATCGGTAACTTCTTCCGGTCTTTCGTCTATCAACAATACGAAAAGTTCAACCTCGGGATAATTTTGCGATATGGAATTTGCAATTTTTTTCAAAAGAGTGGTTTTTCCTGCTTTAGGCGGAGAAACTATCATCGCTCTTTGTCCCTTGCCAATAGGCGCAACTAAATCAATCGAGCGTACGGCAAGATCGTTTTTATCATTCTTCAATTCCAAACGCAAACGCTCGTTAGGATATATCGGTACGAGTTCGTCAAAATTTGCTCTCTTTATCTTATCGTCAGGTTTTAAACCGTTTACCTCGGTTACCTCAAGCATAGCGCCGGGTTTGTTGTCCGTACTCTTTTTAACCTTACCCGTTACTAAATCGCCACGTCTTAAATTGAGTTTTTTGATCTGTGATGCGGATAAATAAGCGTCCCCTTCTCCCGGTTCGTAGTTGCGAACACGCATAAACCCATATCCGTCAGAGTGAATATCCAACACTCCCGTTCTAACGTCAAAATTGCCTTCCTGTATAAGTTTTAAGACCTCTTTATTGAGTTTGTCTTCGTCCACCTCACCTATAGGTACGTCCACTTTTTCGGTGTCCATAGTGGTGTTTACGACGGTGTTCTCCATAGCGGTTTCGTCTCTCACGATCTTCTCCTCCGCTTTCTCTTCCACCTTATTCTTGGCAGGTCTACCACGCTTTTTTAACGTCTTAGGTGAATCATCGCCCTTCTTCTCTAACTCTATCATCTCACTGTTTTTGATGAGAATCATCTCGATGAGTTCGCTATCCGTGTAACTCTTTCTTTTTTTGATACCAAAAAGCTGTGCAAATGCATCAAGTTCGTTAGGCAAAGCACTCTCGAGTAGTTCTCTGGTTAATTCTTTCTTGTCGTCCATTTGACCTCCTAAAAATTTAGTAAAATAACTTTGGAAAAAATCGGGAAACCCCGTAAAAATCGTAGCAAACCGCTACAAGATGATTATATAATCATTAATATAATAAAGTCAAGTATTTTTCAAAAAATTCAATTAAAAAACACCGTCGTTTTTTGACCAACGGTGTTTTAAACTGAGATTTTTTGTATTATTCTTCGATTTCTTCTTTTTCTGCCTTAGCCTTTTTCTCTAAAAGGTAATACAAAACTACTGCAACGGCTACGCCACATACGCAAGCAATAATACCTACTACTATTGCGTAGAACATAGTTCTAGAAGTGGTAACGGGACCGCCTACAGACATTTCCTCGAAGTACTCGATGTCGGGTTGCTTTTCAAGGAAGGTTTTGTCTACCTCGCCAAGATTTGAAAGAATGGAATTATCTTGATCCATAATATAGTCCATAACCTCGATGGTTACGTCGTTATTGGTACTGGAATAGGTCCATACGATATCGCCGTTTTCTTTTTTAGTGAAACTGAAACCGTTACGAATTTCATCACGTTGTAAGTAAACGTTAGCCATAACTTCAGTGCTCATAACGTAGTCGTATATAGCGTCGTTTTTCTCATCAAGTTGTTTCTTAAGGTCTGCAAGCTGATTGTCGTCAATCTTAAGCGTAGTAGAATAAGAATAAACGGGAAGTTTAACTACTTGCAATTTTACGGCAGAAGATACGCCGTTGGTACGGTTCAAACCGAATTTACACAAAAGTTTCAAAAGAGACAAACTTTCCGCTTCGCTAGCCGTAGTGCAAGACAAATCAATAATCAAAGAATTATCCTTAAATTCAAAATCAAACTTTCTGAGTACTTGGTCGGGAGTATATCTAATGCCCGCTTCCTTTTCGTACTCGTCACAAATACGGCTCAATACGACCTCTTTGTTGAACAAAGTCTGCTCAAAGGTAGGAATCAAGCTGTGTGCAGTGTTGTAACCAGACAAATAAGAAGGAGTACCGTCGTCAGATGAGAACTCTCCCTCCAAATGCTTAATGTCGACTTCCAACTGTGCGCTTGCAGTGTAGGTCGTAGAAACGCGAGAACTACCGAATACGTAACCTACCAAAAGTCCTAATACGGTAATTGCTGCAACTACCCACCAAAATTTAATTGCTATTTTCTTCGCCTCGTTAAGGGAAAACTCCATTTTTACCTCCACGCCTCTAAAAAGAAGCGGATATAATCATACTCGTATATTTTAACATATACGAATACAAAAATCAAGTCATATTATAAAATATTTTATTCGAGAATCTGGCTAATCCTCTTTTCGACCGTGTCACGGCCTTGTCCACTCAAAGATGAGGTCAATAAAACGTTTTCTCTGCCTACTCCAATAGATGCTGATAGTACGGTTTTAGCCTTTTCTTGAGCATTTCGGCTCATTTTATCCGCTTTAGTTGCAATAATCGTAAACGGAATATTGTTGTGGTACAAAAAACGCGCGAGCATTTTATCGTGTTCTCCTGCTTCGTGGCGTAAATCCAACAAAAGAAAAACGTGCTTCAAATTCTCACTTTCTAACAAATACGTGTCGATTAGTTTTGCCCATTTTCCTTTTTCTTTGTCGGAAACACGCGCAAAACCGTAACCTGGTAAATCCACTAGATTAAACTCGTCGTTTATCTTAAAATAATTTAATAACCGAGTACGTCCGGGCTCACTCGACGTTCTTGCGAGTTTTTTCTGCCCTGTCAAAAAGTTGATAAAGGAAGATTTTCCCACGTTGGACTTGCCCGCAATCGCAATCTCGGGAAGTCCTTTTGGTAAAATCTTGTCAACTTCGGCTACGCTAATTATAAATTCCGCTTTTTTAACTAACATTATACCAACGCCTCTTTAAATACGTCGTACGCCTTAGTTGCGTATACGAATTTTAATTTTTCTTTTACAGTTTCGGGCAATTCGGTAACGTCTTTTTCGTTTTCTTTAGGTACGATAACGGTATCGATGCCCTCTCTGACCGCTGCAAGGGTTTTTTCCTTCAATCCGCCTATTGCAAGGACTCGACCAAGCAAAGTTATCTCACCCGTCATCGCCACGTTCGCTTTAATGGGACGATTAGTTAGAGTGGATAAAATAGCGGTGGCAAGGGTAATACCAGCGGACGGTCCGTCCTTGGGTATAGCGCCTGCGGGAACGTGTACGTGCACGTCGTTAGACTTTAGGGTTTCATCATCTACACCCAATCTTTCCGCATTTGCTTTTATAAAGCTGAACGCCGTTATAGCAGACTCTTTCATGACGTCGCCTAGGTGTCCGGTTAAGGATAAATCCCCTTTGCCCTTCATCAAAGTTACCTCAACGGACAAGGTTTCACCACCTACTGCCGTCCACGCAAGTCCGTTAGCAAGTCCTATCGTATCTATTTTACTCTTTTTACTTCTATGATATCTTGCAACGCCTAAATATTCTTTTACCTTTTTATCGTCTGCTTTCACGCAATCAACGCTAGATGATAGAATATCCTTCACCGCCTTTCTACAAACGGAGGCTATTTCTCGCTCAAGCTGTCTAACACCAGACTCACGAGTATAATCGTTTATAAGGGTTTTAACCGATTTTTTATTAAATTTTAATTGCTTATCCGTCAAACCGTGCTTATCGAGTTGTTTAGGGATAAGATGACGAATGGCAATTTGCTCCTTCTCCTCTTCCGTATATCCCGTCATGTCAACGATTTCCATACGGTCTAATAGGGGTGCCGGAATTTGATCGGCGTAATTTGCAGTGGCTATAAACATAACTTTGGACAAATCAAAGGGAATTTCCATATAATTGTCGCTAAATCTGTCGTTTTGCTCACTGTCTAACACCTCGAGCATAGCGCTAGACGGATCACCCTTGTAATCACTGCTCATCTTGTCAATCTCGTCAAGCAAAAATACGGGATTCATGCTCTTTGCGTTTTTCATTCCCGATATAATTCTGCCCGGCATAGCGCCAACGTAGGTCTTTCTATGTCCTCTTATCTCCGCCTCGTCGTGTACGCCACCCAAACTCATACGGATATAGTTTCTACCTAAAGCGCGTGCTATAGATTTTGCAATAGAGGTTTTACCAACCCCCGGAGGTCCTACTAAACAAAGAATAGTGCCTTGTCCTTTATTCGTCATTTGACGTACGGCAAGATACTCGACAATTCGCTCTTTCAACTTATCTAAAGCGTAATGATCTTCGTCCAAAACCTCTCTTGCTCTTACCAAACTAATGTTATCTTCGGTATACACACCCCAAGGAAGATCGCAAACGTATTCAAGATAGGTTCTCAAAATACTCGTTTCCGGCGACATAGAAGTCAAATTTTGCATTCTCTTCCACTCTCGCATAAAATGGTTCTTAACCTCGTCCGGTGCGTTTAATTTTTCCAACTTTTCACGCAAAGCGTCCGTTTCTTCGCTAACGTCACCTAATTCTTCGTGAATAGCCTTTATCTGTTCTCTCAAATAATATTCTTTTTGAGATTTGTCGATCTGCGTTTTTACGCGACCTGCTATTTTGGTTTCGGTCTTTAATATTTCAATCTCGCTATCCAAAATCGCTTGAATTTTATACATTCTCTCCACGAGATTTATCTCGTCTAAAAGATGCTTTTTATATTTGTAAGGCAAGGTATGCGCCAACATATCGGAAAACTCGTCGCAAGACTCTGAAAAACGCAATAATTTCTCGATATCGCCACCGAGTTTAGGATTGAGTTTAGCGTATTCTAGTGCTCGCTCCTTTACTTGACGGAAAAGGGCTTCACACTCTACCTCGTCACAAACAACAGAGGGCAATTCGTCCACGTCCGCCATAATAAAAGGAGAAAATTTGTCAAAAGATATTACTTTTGCTCTAGATTTTCCTTCCGTCATCACTCTCATCATAGTTCCCGGCAAACTAATTACGTGTTTTATCTCCGCAATTGTTCCAAAACCGTGGAAACTACCTTCGCTCACGTCGTCCGCTAAAGGATTGTCTTGAGTCATGAGAAAAATACGCGTGTGGTTTTCCACCGCGTAATTTAACGCTTTTATGGATATGTCTCGTTTTAAGTCGAATTGCAAAGAAGTTCCGGGAAAAGCCACTAAACCTCTCAATGCTATCATTGGTAATTTTGCCATATTTTTCCTCTTTTGCAAACGGCTGTCGCCAAAGCGACAGCCGTTTCTTATGCTATTTCTTCTGCGCTTATTGATTTTTTGCGCACGATTTCGGGTTTTGCTTTATTCTCTATCGTCGCTCTCGTTACGATAACCTTCTCAATCTCTTTATCCGTCGGAATCTCGTACATAATGTCGAGCATCGCATTCTCCACTATTGCTCTCAATCCTCTTGCGCCCGTATTCAGTTTTATAGCGCGTTGAGCGATTGCAAGTACTGCGTCGTCTGCAAATTCTAATTCCACACCGTCTAATTTCAAAAGTTTGCGATATTGCTTGGTAAGCGCGTTTTTAGGACAAGTCAAAATGTTCACTAATGCATTTTCGTCAAGCGCCGTCAAGCCTACGACAATCGGAAGTCTGCCCGCAAATTCGGGAATTAGACCGTATTTTATAAGATCGTCCGGTTGGATATCTTTCAAAAGTTCGGCAGCGTTATAATCTTTAGTATTTCTAACGGTAGAACCAAAACCTAAAGATTTTTTGTCCTTTCTCTTTTCTACGATTTTCTCCAAACCTACGAACGCTCCACCACAAATAAATAATATGTTGGTCGTATCAATCTGGATACATTCTTGTTGAGGGTGTTTTCTTCCACCCTGAGGAGGAACGCTAGCAACCGTACTCTCGATGATTTTGAGTAAAGCTTGTTGAACGCCCTCGCCCGATACGTCTCGGGTTATGGATACGTTCTCTCCCTTTCTCGTAATTTTGTCGATTTCGTCGATATAGATAATACCTCTTTCCGCTTTCTTAACGTCAAAATCCGCCGCCTGAATAAGTTTTAACAAAATATTCTCAACGTCCTCGCCCACGTAACCTGCCTCGGTCAAAGTGGTCGCGTCCGCAACGGCAAAAGGTACTTTTAGTATGTTTGCTAAAGTCTTTGCAAGCAAGGTTTTTCCCGAACCCGTAGGTCCTAACATTAAAACGTTGCTCTTTTCTAATACTATACCGTCGTCTTCGTCTTTTTTAGGTTTATTTTTTATACGTTTATAATGATTGTACACTGCAACGGACAAAACGCGTTTTGCGTCGTCCTGTCCTACGATATAATCGTCTAATTGGGACTTAATCTCACTAGGAGTGGGCAAAACGAATTCGTCAACTTGGGATTCCTCGTTTTCCGCTCTGTCTTGCTCTATCATTTTGTCGCAAACGGCTACGCATTCGTTACAAATAAACACTCCGCTTGGTCCCATTATAAGCTTGTCAACCTGACTCTCTTCCTTTCCGCAAAAGGAACAACGTGGGGTTTTTTCTTCGTTATTCAACACACACCTCTTACTGTCTATTCTCAAAAACCTTGTCGATAATACCGTACTCTAACGCTTCTTGTGCGCTCATAAAATAATCTCTATCGGTATCTATCTCTACTTTTTCTAAAGGTTGGTTAGTATTTTTGCTTAAAATGGAATTAAGTTTTGCCTTAGTCTTCAATATTTGTTGAGCGTGAATAGCAATATCACTTGCTTGACCTTGCGCTCCACCCAAAGGCTGATGAATCATAATCTCGGCGTTAGGTAATGCGTAACGCTTGCCTTTTGCACCAGACGAGAGTAAAAATGCACCCATTGATGCGGCAAGACCGATACAAATGGTTGATACGTCGCACTTGATATAATTCATCGTGTCGTATATAGCCATACCTGCGGTAACGCTACCACCGGGGCTATTGATATACAAACTAATATCTTTATCGGGATCTTTTGCTTCAAGGTATATGAGTTGGGCAACTACTAAATCTGCCACGGAATCGTTAATTTCGCCGGTCAAGAATATAATGCGGTCCTCAAGCATTCTGGAAAACAAGTCGAAAGAACGCTCTCCTCTATTAGTCTGTTCTAATACCATAGGAACTAAATTACTCATTTTTTTTACCTCACAAATACTATATGATTTTGCCTTGACAATTATTATCGTCTAAACTTTTTTAATTATTCCTTATCTACCTTTTTTGCCGTAGTTTTCTTTGCGGTAGTAGCAGGCTTTTTAGCGGTAGAAGCTGCGGGCTTTTTAGCAGTGGTCGTGGTCTTTTTAGCCGTGGTGGTCTTTTTTGCCGTTGCAGGTTTTTCCTCGCCTTCTTTAGCCTCTGCGGTCTTAGCGGGTGCTTTCTTTGCAGTTGCTTTCTTCTCTTCGTAAGTGTTGTTTGCTTTCAAGAAATCGGTCAACTTGGTGTAGATAAGTTCGTTTGCCAAATATTCAACCTGACGGTCGGATACGGTCTTCTTGTATTCTTCCAAAGTCTTGTTTGCGCTCTTTGCAATCTCTTCATATTTCTTGTCGAGATCTTCGGGCGCAACTTCGAGTTTTTCCGCCTTTATAATAGCCTCGAGTACCAAACGTGCTTTTACGTTACGTGCTGCACCCTCTGCGTATTCTTTGCGCAAATCTTCACGGGTAAGTTTAATCATCTTGAGATAATCGTCAAGTTTCATACCCTGATACATAAGTCTATATTCGAACTGCTGAATTTGTTCGTCAATAGCGGTCTGAATCATAGCGTCGGGAATCTCTACCTCACTGCTATCTGCGATTTTCTCGATAAGAGTGTTTTCTGCCTCTGCTTCGCTTCTCTTTGCGTTAGCTTCTGCAAGTCTCTTTTTGATGTCTGCTTTATATTCAGCCAAAGTATCGAATTCGGAAACGTCTTTTGCAAATTCGTCGTCCAATTCGGGCAATTCTTTCTTCTTAATCTCGTGAAGTTTGATAGCGAAAACTGCGTCTTTTCCTGCCAAATCTGCAGAACCGTAGTTCTCGGGGAATTTAACCGAAATGTCTTTAGCATCTCCGATATTCATTCCTGCTACCTGCTCTTCAAATCCGGGAATAAACATACCGGAACCTAACTCAAGGTTTTGTTTCTCTGCAGTTCCACCCTGGAATTTAACACCGTCAACGGAACCACTGTAGTCGATAACTACGGTGTCGCCCATCTCACACGCTCTATCCGTGATGTCAACGAGTCTACCTGCTCTTTGACGAGCCTGCTCAACTTCAGCGTCAACTGCGGATTTTTCAACGGGATATGCGGTCTTTTCTACCGTCAAACCGGTGTATGCGCCAAGTTTAACTTCGGGTTTTACGACTACGTATACTGCAATCTTTGCTCCGTCGTCACTAATATCTTCGATGTCAAACTCGGGATATGCAACGGGCTCTAAATCAGCGTTCTCGCTCAAAGCCTGATTGTAGTATCCGGGGATACATTCGTTGATAGCGGTCTCAAAGAAAATACCCTTTCCGTACATTCTCTCGATCATGTGTCTGGGTGCTTTACCTTTTCTAAATCCTGCAATTTGGATTTTGTTCTTGTCTTTTTGGTAAGCAGCGTTTATTGCTTTTTCCCAATCTTCTTTGTCAAGAGTGAAGGTAAATTTAACTACACTCTTTTCCTGTTTTTCAACTGAATACGTCATTGTGTACAGTCCTCCGATTGTAATAATAATTAAAGTTATTTACATATCTTAACACAAAAAAAGATTAAACGCAAATAATTATAGGGATAAACGCCGATTTTTTCCTAAAACGATTGCGGAAATATTCAAAAAACGATATAATAATCACGAGGAATAGTTATGCCAACTGATGCAATTACACTGTGCGCTCTTGCGCGTGAATTGAATGACTGCCTTGCGGGAGGCAGAATTGATAAGGTTTATCAACCTGAGAGTGACGAAATCACCCTCTTAATCCGCGCAAAAGACGAGAATAGAACGCTCGTCTTGTCGGCAAACCCTTCTCTGCCTAGACTTCATTTTACTAAGACCAAAAAGGAAAATCCTCAAAACGCGCCTGCGTTTTGTATGCTCTTGAGAAAATATCTAACCTCGGCGCGCATTCTATCCGTCGATCTTTTTAATAACGATAGAATTATTCGTTTCACTCTAACTTCTAAAAGTGAAATGATGGATGATATGACCTTACGTCTCTATTTCGAGCTGATGGGAAGATATAGTAACGTTATATTAACCTTGGAAAACGACAAAATATTGGACGTGTTGCGTCGTGTTCCACTTGATATGAGCCACACGAGAAGACTTCTCCCCTCTTTCACTTACGAACCGCCCAAAAACGATAAAATATCCATTTTTGATAAAACGGCTTTATCGCACGTTTTAGAGTACGTTGACAAAACGGAAGAGGAAATATTAAACAAGGTTTCTGGAATTTCTAGAGAAAGTGCTAGAGAACTAATATTTAGAGCTAGCGCGTCTAATAATTTTAGTCAAACCTTTATCCAAGAGGTCGAAAAACTCTCCTCTCCTCTAAATCCTTGCTTTTCTTTGGATAAAAACGGTTCGGCTCAAGACTTTTTCTCTGATCCTTATCTATCCTCGAATAAGGCCTTCCAAAAAACGGAAAGTTTGAACGAGGCGGTTGACCGTTGTTTTGCGGATAAAGATTTATCAAACCGTATAAAAAGCAAGGCTAAACACCTAACACAAAGCGTTAAAAGTGCGGTGCAAAGGGTGGAGAAAAAATTGGGTGTAAATCTCCAAAAGCTCCAAGACTGTGAACGCGCAGAAGAATACCGTATAAAAGGCGAACTCATAACGGCTAACATCTATCGTATTCAAAAGGGTTCAGAGGGTGTAGTTCTCCAAAATTATTACGACGAAAATAAAGATATAAAGGTTAGTTTAGATCCCACTAAAACGCCTTCTCAAAACGCTCAAAATTATTATAAAAAATACGTAAAACTCAAAAGAACGAAAGAAACCGTCGTTAAGATGATTGAGGAAAATAGAGAGATTTTAGATTATCTAAAATGCGTGAGTTACGACGTTGAGAGCGCAACGAGAGAATCCGACCTAAAGGATATAGAAGAAACCCTCGTAGATGCCGGAATAATTACTAAAAAAGTTAAGGGAAAAAAGGTCGTTGAGAAACCAAGTTTGCCTATTAAATATCTCTACAAAGATACAGAGATTTTGGTTGGTCGCAACAATCTTCAAAACGATAGACTAACCTTCAAAACGGCTCTAAAATCAGACACTTGGCTACACGTCAAAAACTATCACGGATCTCACGTTATCGTAAAAGGTGCAGAATTATCCCCCGACGTGTTACAATTTAGCGCAGAACTTGCAGCCTTTTACTCCGAAGCCAAAACGGCAGACAAAGTAGAGGTAGATTATACCAAAATCAAAAACGTGCATCGCTCTCCGCAAAAGCGTTTAGGGTTAGTCTTGTACACCGATTTTTCCTCCGTTGTAGTCAAGCCTAACGAACATAAAGAATATATAAAATAAGGTCCGAGAACTTCGGACCTTTTTTGTGTCTATTTAGTTTATTGGATATTCTTGATCCAACTTTTTCTCAAACCTTCTCCAACCCGGTATAGTCAAAATACAAACTACCGTTCCAAGTACGGCTATAATCGCCCAACTCAAGAGGTTTAATTCCCAACCCCCTGCGCTATTTGCAATCAAGGGAATGACGTAGGCGGAAAGCGCGCTACCAACGTAGGTACAACAATTCAACACACCCGATATCATGGATACGTTGCCCGCTCTTTTGAAATATCCCGGCACCATACATATAAGTATGAGGTTAACACTATGCATACACGCAGTTAAAACGGTGGACATCGCAACGCTCAACACGGGACTGCCCGACGGGAACAAGCACAAGACGACGGCAGACACTGCTCCAACGCCAAAAACGAAGGCGGAACAGGTCAAAGGATTTCTTAACTTATGCGTGGACAACCAAGTCGTGAAAATTGAGCAAACTATAGAAAACAAGGGTAAACACACACCAGTTAAAATGGAAATTTCATCAGATAAATTGAAAACACCTTTTATATACGAGGGCATCCAATCGGTAACGCCGTCACGCAAAACGCCTTGCAAAACGATAGCCAACATTATAGGCACTAAAATCAAACCAAAAGGCGATTTTTTGCTCGTCTCTAGGTTATCTGCGCTTTGACCTTTAGATTTTAATTCTATCGTCGGACAATTTATCCACCAATAAACTAGTCCCAATATACCCATGATTCCTGCAAATACGAATACGAATTGCCAGTTTAATAAACTTATTATCAGAGGACACACGAGATACAATAATACGGTGGCAATACTAGATCCCCACGATATCTTTTGAGTGTTTTCCTTATACTCTTCGTCCGTCAACTGACTCGTCATAAGTTTAACGATAGGAGGCCACATAAAGGCTTGCGCAAAACCGTTTATAAACCACAAAACGGACATTATCACGGGGTTTACGAATACGGGGATTAAGAGGTTTGCAACTACGGTTACAATCAAACCTAATGCTACTAGTTTCTTGGGTTGTATCTTATCCCCACAAAAACCACTAACTAATTGACCTATACCATAGGCGATAAAGTTAAGTGTAAGCGCAAAACCGAGTTCGGACTCTAGTATTCCCGTTCCTGACGATATTGCAACGATTATGGTAGAAAAATTCTTTCTAGTAATATAGCTAATAAAATAGGTAAACGCACATAAAAACACGAGCAT